>CADBTO010000220.1 GCA_902797565.1 uncultured Lachnospiraceae bacterium | reverse complement strand
CGGTTGTCTTTGCTGCCCTCGTGATCTGGAGAAAACGCATCCCCCTGTCTATGGGAAACGAAGGCGGCGGGAAATATGTACTTCTCCGCGCAGTCGGCGGGACGCTTGGCATCGTTGGGAATTTCTATGCTGTGGACCATCTGGTCATCGCAGACGCGAGTATGCTGAACAAACTTTCGCCGTTTTTTGCGATCCTCTTTTCCTTCCTCCTGCTGCGGGAGAAGGTGAAACCATACCAGCTTGCCTGCGTGGGGCTGGCGTTTCTGGGCGCTTTGTTCATCCTGCGTCCCGGCAGTGCCTCCCTGATGTCCTTCCCCGCACTGGTCGGGCTCCTGGGTGGCTGCGGCGCGGGGTTTGCGTACACCTGCGTGCGGGCTGCAGGGAACCGGGGCGTCCCGGGACCGGTGATCGTGCTGTGCTTCTCCGCGTTTTCCTGCCTGCTCTTCCTGCCGCTGACTGCCCTGGTCTTCGTCCCGATGACTTTCAGGCAGTTCCTCTGCCTGCTGCTCTGCGGGCTGTCCGCTTCCGGCGGCCAGTTTGCGATCACAGCAGCCTATACCCACGCCCCGGCACGGGAAATTTCTGTCTTCGACTATTCCCAGATCCTCTTTGCCGCGATGCTGGGGATGCTGTTTCTCGGAGAAATGCCGGACCGGTACAGCCTCATCGGGTATCTCATCATTATCAGTGCCGGGGTTCTGATGTTCCGGCTGACCAAAAAAGAATACGCTGGGGATGCTGCTGCATAAACCCCGAAGAAAGATTGAGAGGGGGCGCTATGCGCCCCCTCTGGTTCTATGCTTCCTTCCACGCCTCAATCTTCCCTTCCAGCCAGCTGCACCATTCGATGATGCCCAGACCGGACTTCGCGCAGACTTCGAATATCTCTGCCTTGGGATTACGCATCCGGATGCCTTCCTTGCAGCGTTCCAGATCAAAATCAAAATAATCCAGAACGTCAATCTTGTTGATCAGGACTGCGTCACAGACTTCAAACATCAGCGGATATTTCAGCGGCTTGTCGTCCCCCTCCGGTACGGAAAGGATACAGACATTGAGGGCCGCACCGGTATCAAACTCCGCCGGACAGACCAGGTTCCCCACATTTTCCAGAACCACCAGGCCATAGTCTCCCTCCAGCGACGCAAGGCCCTGCCGGGTCATCCCTGCATCCAGATGGCACATTCCGCCTGTATGCAGCTGGCTGACCGGAACGCCGATCTCTGAAATCCGCCGTGCATCCACGTCTGAATCAATATCCGCTTCCATCACCGCACGCGAAAGCCCCACAGGAAGCCGCTGCATCGTCTGGGACAACAGCGTGGTCTTCCCGGCTCCCGGGCTGGACATCAGATTCAGCAGGAAGCAGCCCTTCTCCCGCAGTTCCTGCCGGAGCTGCTGCGCCTCCCGGTCATTATCCTCGTACACGCTCTTTTTGATTTCTATAACCCGCAGGCCTTCCTCATTCCGCATCAATCTGCTCCTCCCAAAATGCAGCCGCGTTCTCCAGCCATCCCTCCGCTGCCGTATGCTCCCCTAATCCAACCCCATGCGGTACTGCAAAAAACTTTTCATATAAATAAGGGACTCCATGTTTCTTTAATTCCGCAGCCATCACATCCGTATGGGCACCCGCGGGCACTAATACATCATTACCCCCGGCAAACATATACGTCGGTGGAAAATCTGGTGTAACCCGCTTTTGCAGGCAGACCGAATCCCGGTTCTTCTGTTTGAAATTCCCACCCGGTCCAAACAGGTAGAAATTGCCGCGCTCCGAGAGCCAGATTCCCATCAGCCCCACCCAGATATTCCAGTAAGGATGCGCGAACCAGTGGTTGATATTCGTCCAGGGATAGCCCATAATCAGAACACCCGGCTTCGGCAGGCCATAATGGGCATACCCCATATCCTGGCTGCCCATGATCCCGGCCAGGTTCCCCCCGGCTGAGAAGCCAATGATGGCATAATCATCGCGCTGCACGGAAAACTCGTCTGCATGGGCATCAATATAACGGATCGCCGCTGCCAGATCATGCATCGGCGCATGGTAGGTACAGCGACGCCCCGTCCGGTACTCCAATACGAATGCCGTGTAACCCATTTCGTTCAGCTTCGCTGCAATCGGGAATCCCTCGATTTTTGTCACCAAATGGGCATATCCGCCGCCGGGGCAAATCACCGCATAACGCCGCCGCTCTCCGTTCTCCGCCGGAAACACGGACAGCTTCACCACCTGTTTGTTCTTGTCCGCCTGCTGCTCTGCAAAATCATAGAGCGGAATCTGACGGAACCTTCCCGCCTGTGCCAGCTCCTTAATCCGCTGCGCGCCTTTTTTCCGGTTCCCTGCCCTGTCCCGCATCAGGTACATCCTGGCGATAGAAAAGCAGGTCAAAAGGAACGTCAGGAGCAGGTAAATGAAAAAAAACTGTTGCAGGGATACGCCAAAGATCTGTATGGTATGCATCGGATCAGCCCTTGAGGCCCCTCGCCTGCCGATCCATGTCCTCAACCACGATGTCATAGATCTCCCCCAGCGTGGAGCAATATTCCAGTACCTTCCACGGTTCATTGGTGTGGTAATGGATCTTGATCAGATCCTCATCTCCGACAGCGAGCAGGCAGTCACCTTTGAAATGCTGCGTAATATAGTCATTGATCTCATCTTCATCCAGATCTTCTCCATCAATGAGAAGCTGGGTGTCATATCGAAATTCAATTGGTTCCATTTTGAAGAACTCCTTCCTGACCAGATTGTTAATCTCCCAGAATCACAGACAGCTCCTTCACCATCTCCAGCAGGTTTGTCAGATCACGGATAACATTGCCGGACTCCAGGCTATGCGTTGCATGGTCAATCGGGCGCATCGTAAAGCCGTTCTTCTGCCCGCCTTCGCGGATGATGGTGGGATCGGTCCATGGATCTTTCGTGCCATAGTACACGACGCCTTTCTCTCCACTGTAATGGTCAAATGTCTGCTTCAGAGGCGTATAGAAGACCTGACGGAGCTTCTCCGAATCCAGCTTCTTCTTCTCCGCATACTTTGCTGCCGCCACAGTACCAACACTTTTTGAGATGAAAAGGATTTCATCATATGCACCGAAATCTACCTTTTCCAGTGCCTTCTCAACCTGCGTATATGCCTTTTCTGCGACTGCAGCCTTCTCTTCCTCTGTTTCTGCAGACTTGGGCATCCCTGTATAAGAAAGGCTGACCACCTCATAGCCCTTCTGCTTCGCAAGCCGCTCTGACGCCTCAAATAACGGCTGGTTCGTCCCATACCCCATCCCTGGGATCATCACTGCTAATTTTTTCATTTCGTTCGATTACCTCCTTCAAACCAAATGCCATTTTCTATGCATTCCAGTATTTCTATCTTACAATACCTGGATTTTGATTGCAAGCCTTTTGTGACAATTCATGCGCACGCAATTCCTGCGCGCAGCCCACCGGATTCTGCTTCCTGGCAGCCCTTTCCATCCATTCATTGCACCGCGCCCTTCAGCCCATACTCCGCGTACAGCCTCTCCCGTAGCTGCGGGTCGTCCGCGGCACGGACGATCTCCTCGCTCCTGCCCAATGCAGACAGCCTCCGTACAAGCGCTGCGAACAAGTTCTCACCCTCACTCAATCCTTCACGCCGGCCCTCACTCAATCCTTCACGCCGGCCCTCTTCCCTGAACATCTGCATTGTCTCCGCTTCATTGTATTCCGTAATCCACATTCCAACCACCTCTGCCCTATGCTCCATCAGCTGACCCTTCACGCCAAACCCCTCCGGCATATCCAAGAGCGCCTTGTCTGCCGCGCCTGCCAGCCCCAGGCCCGCATCCATATTCCTGCGTATCCGGTCCACCAGCCAGGCGTACTCCCTCAGTGGGGCACATGTCGACATAATCCCACTGCTCCGACCGTAGTTGATGTTCACCAGGCGCACCCTCACCTCAATATCCGGGTCTGCCTGCGCCAGCACGGCACATGCTTCTTCCTCCAGGAGCACCGCGCCCTCCTTCCCCGCATACTTCCCCTTCCCCCGCTCCCTCAGGTTCTGGCGGATTCCCTCCTTGAACGCATCCCCAAGCCGCAGCACCTGCTCGTCCGGCTTCTCGTCCCGTCCATTGTACAGCACCACCAGCTTCGGCACCGGCAGCGCGATGAGCCTGGTGCTGTACGGGTTCGCACGTACCATTTTCAGGTACTTGTCATAAAGCCGCGCCGCATACATGAATTCCCGTACCGGTATGTTCGGGTTCACCGTGGACTGGTGCTCGTTGACGCTCAGCACATCGTACAATGACAGGGACTCCCCTCCGCAAGCTCCTTCTCCATATCTCCCATACTACCCACCCTTTTTTATCAAATGGCCGCGCCCTTCAGCCCATACTCCGCATACAGCCTCTCCCGAAGCTGCGGGTCGTCCGCGG
>CADBTO010000219.1 GCA_902797565.1 uncultured Lachnospiraceae bacterium | reverse complement strand
CGGGAACAGCGATTTTGACCGCTTCATGTCCTGGGTGACCTTCCAGCCGTTCCTGCGCCGGATCTATGGATGTTCATTTTTGCCTTATCATGATTATGGCAGGGGTGGAAGGGGCTGGCGTGACCTCTGGCAGGACTGCCTGTCATTGCTCTTGATGGAACCGGGCGATGTGGGCAAAATGATCCTGGCAAACTTTGGCGGTGTCCGTATGGACGGGACGAATGCAACGATCATCGGGGACGGGATCGGGAACTTTATCGCAGACCGCAACGGCATTCCGCGCGTGTGGATGGATCATGCGTTCTGGCCGTTTATGACAGTCCGGATGTACATTGACCAGACCGGGGATATGGCAATCCTTGGAAAGAAAGCGGGGTACTTCAAAGACGCGCTGGTGATGCGCGGGATGGATCGTGACCAGGACTGGGAGCCGGAGCAGGGCAGCACGCAGCGGAGTGCGGATGGGGCGGAATATGCCGGGAGCCTGATCGAGCACCTGCTGGTGGAGAATCTCTGTGCCTTTTATGAGGTGGGCGCACATAATATTATGCGCTTGCGCGGCGCGGATTGGAATGATGCGCTGGATATGGCAGAAGAGAAGGGCGAGAGCGTTGCGTTCTCCTTTGCGTATGCCGGGAATATGGTCTGGCTGGCGGATCTTCTGGAAAGCTATGGCAAGGCGGAAGGCGTTTCGGATATCGAAGTCCTGAAGGAACTGGGGCAGCTTGTCACGGCGGGGAAAGACGCATGGGATACTGCGGAGAAGAAGGGGCAGCTTCTGGATTCCTATTGCGCAAGTGTCCGTTCCAGGATCTCCGGGGAGACAGTGTCGTTTGCAATCAGTGAGATTGCACAGAGCCTGCGGGAGAAAGCGCAGTGGATGAAGGAGCATCTGAACGGGCAGGAATGGATTGACGGAAAAGATGGGGAAGGATGGTTCAACAGCTATTATGACGGCAGCAGCAGGCAGGTGGAGCGCTACGCGGAAAATGACGCGGACGTTCGGATGATGCTGACCGGGCAGGTATTTGCAATTATGGGCGGCGTGGCGGAACCGGAGCGGATCGCGAAGATCACGAAGGCGGCAGACCGTTACCTGTACAGGCAGGAGATCGGGGGCTACCGTCTGAACACGGACTTTGGTGAAGTGAAATCAGATCTGGGCCGGATGTTCGGCTTTGCTTATGGCGAAAAAGAAAACGGCGCAGTATTCTCCCATATGGCAGTCATGTACGCGAACGCGCTGTACAGCAGGGGCTTCGTCCGGGAAGGCTATCAGGCGCTGAAGGCGCTGGCGGATACGTCGCTTGACTTTGAGACGAGCAGGATGTATCCTGGTATCCCGGAGTATTTCAATCCGCAGGGGCGCGGCATGTATTCCTATCTGACCGGGGCGGCTTCCTGGTATATGATGACGATGCTGACCGAGGCATTTGGCGTCAAGGGCCGGGGCGGGGATCTTCTGATCGCGCCGAAGCTGGTGGGAGAGCAGTTTGATGCGGACGGGAAAGCAGCTGTTTCCCTGGAGTTTGCCGGAAAGAAGCTGCATATTACGTTTGAAAATCCTGCGAAGGCGGACTTTGATGGCTGTAAGGTTATAAAGGCGGTTCTTGTGGAAGGGGCTGCGGAGCAGGAGATCGGGCAGCTGGAAGATGGCTGCGTGCGGATCGCGCGGAGCGATGTGCAGGAGAAGTTTGGCGGGGATTTGAATGAAATCCGGGTGAGCCTGGGTTAAAATGGTGAAGTGGGCAGGGGGAGGTTTCTTCCCCTGCCTGTTATATGGAAGGGAGCCGCCAGCGGATTGGGTCAGTTGGCGGCTCTTTTTTTTTCGCACGGGCTGCGTTCGGAAGGTTTCGGCATACGCCGACGGAGTCTGGCGGGCGAGCAGCATCCCCTGCTCGATTTGCGGAACTGCCGGGGGGAGAAAAAATACTTGACGGATGAAGAACGGTACCGTATAATAGAATCTATCTATTATGCATGCCGGAGCGCCAGGTGCTGGAAGTGTTTTTGGGGGAGTGAGCGCAGGATTCTTGGTATTTTATGGGTATTTGTATGCCATTCCAGAGGGGGTAAGAATCCGGGATGGCGTGCTCCGAGGTGAGGAGGTGTCGATATGGCAGCATCAGGTATTGTGGAGAGCGTTATGACGAATACAGCGGTGGTGAGCAAGGATCAGTTAAAAGGTATTTTTGATACGGATCGTCTGATGGGTACTGTTTTCAAGGTGACGATTATGCCGATATCAGAAGATGAGGCAAAAGATATTGAGTTTAAAAGCTTGAAAGGGATTGCGGGCAGGCGGCTTGAACTGGATGAAGTCAGGAAGGAAAGGCTAGGATTATGAGGGTGTTGCTGGACACGAATATCGTGTTGGATTACCTGGGCGCGAACCAGGGGTTTACGGAAGATGCTGAAAAAGTCTTTGATCTGGCAGCAGAACGGAAAGATATTAAACTGGTCTCTTCTTCTGCAATCACAGATATCTTGTATGTGCTGCGCAGAGCAGTCAAAGACCGGAATCTTGTCAGACGGAAGTATGAGAGCTTTAGAGAGAAGATCAGCATTCTTTCGGTTACGGAAAAGGACATTGATACGGCGTTTGCCAGAGATTGGAAAGATTTTGAGGAAGACAAGATTCCCTGCTATAGCCCACAGGAGTTTATAGAAAAATTTTGAAAAGTCTTTAAGATGATTGTTGAAATTAAACAAGAAGTCTGGTACAATATATATGCTTATACGCTCTTCCATAGGGGTTCAGAATCTGGGGGATGTGCCGATATAGGACACAGGAAGCCGGGTTATCGTATAGAACGAAAGATCGAAGCGGCGGATGACAGGTTTACGGTCATCAACATTCGTAAGTATTTGAAGAATCCCAAGGCAACCAGACGTCGCCATATCAGTGCTCCACTGATCAACAAGGCGTTTGAAATGATACACAGCGAGAAGTGAGTAAAAAAAATCTCAGTTATGTTGGAAAGCGGCACTGTGGCCGATGAAACAGACAGTGGGCAAAAGGGCGTGAGCGGCGGCCACGTGCAAGGTTCTGGAAGCCATTCCGGGCGGCAGCGCTTGCGATACCAGGATTTGTTCGAGAAACATACAAAAAAATAAAAAAAT
>CADBTO010000218.1 GCA_902797565.1 uncultured Lachnospiraceae bacterium | reverse complement strand
TTATCATCATGGTCGGAAGCAGACAGGCGGCAGACAGAGTCATGAAGAGTGTACCCCGATTGATCGAGGAAAAGCTTGGATTGAAAGTGAATGCCGATAAGAGCAAGGTTGACAAGCCAAAAGGGATGAAGTATCTCGGCTTCGGATTTTACTTTGACCCATTTGCCAAAGCATACAAAGCCAGGCCGCACCCGAAATCAGTGGCAAAGTTCAAGGCGCAGATGAAGAAACTGACATGCAGAAGCTGGGGAGTAGGTCATGACTACAAAGTACTCAAACTGAACCAGCTTATCCGAGGGTGGATTAACGATTCCAAAATCGGAAGCATGAAAAGACTGTGCGAGAGGCTTGGTGTCCTGAGAGGATGCCTGTATTCCCCCCCTCCCCCCTGCGAAAAATAAGGCTTGAAATGTAGGGAGGGATGGTGTACATTATTCTTGTGATGCGTGGATTGTTTGCATATGTTGATGGAGCATAGGAAAGGGGAGGATATGTATGGATGTCCAGGAGGCTCTGCTTCAGAAAATCGAGGAATTGCAGAAGAGGATCATGGATTTGACGAAGCAGAATGAAGCATACCGGGTGCTTGTGGAGAACAAGGATTTGAAAGATGCGAAGCGGGACTACAAGGATCGTCTGTTTAAGTTCATTTTCGGGAATCCGGAAAACAAGCAGTGGACGCTGTCCCTGTACAATGCCATAAATGGAACGGAATACGCGGATCCAGAGGAGATTCAGTTTAATACCATTGGAGATGCCGTATATTTGAGAATGAAGAACGATGTGTCGTTTATCGTGGCATTTGAGATGAACTTGTGGGAGCATCAGAGCACGTACAATCCCAACATGCCGATGCGCTTTTTTATTTACGCCGGTCGGCTGTATGAGAAATATATAGCCGGAAGCGACTATTATCAGTATAGCAGCATGCTTCAGGTTGTACCGCGGCCTGTTTGTCTGTGTTTTTACAATGGTACAAGGGAGCAGCCGGAGAATCAGGTGCTGAGATTGAGTGATGCGTACGAGGGAAATGGAGACATCGAGGTACAGGTTACCATGCTGAACATCAATTACGGGAAGAGCCGGAAGCTGATGGAAGCGTGTGAGCCGCTGCAGGAGTATGCCTGGCTTGTAGAAGCCGTAAGGAAGCATCAGAGAAAAAAGTTGGATCTGGACTCAGCTGTAGACGCGGCACTGGATGAGATGCCGGGTGAATATGTGATGAAAAGATTTCTTCAGGAAAACAGGGCGGAGGTGAAGAACATGTTTCTGACGGAGTACAATGAAGAGAAGGTGATGGAGCAAGAGCGGCGGGAAGGAATGAAGGAAGGCATGAGGGAAGGCGCAAGACTGAAAGAAGCGGAAGTGAGAGACCAGGTGGCGGCAGATCTGTTGAAAGAAGGCGGGATGACAGTTTCGTTTATCGCGCGGATCAGCAAACTCCCGGAGGATGCGGTTCGGAAGCTGGCCAAGTCTATGGGAGTGGCCGTGTTCTGAGAGACGCGAGAGTGTTTCGTAATTTGTGTTAAGTTATCATGTTGCTTGAGAGTGGAATGTTCTGATTTCCTAAAAAAGAGCGCACTCCACCTATAACATTGCTGCTGCTGTTTTTCCGTATACCGTTTCAAATGCATTGGGGCTGGCAGCCCGCTCATCCAAACGCAGTACCTGCTGCGATATCCCATAGATCCGCCTGCCTGGATAGAATGAATTTTGCGATTTTACCATCCGGATGCTTTTCCGGCAAGCCTTGCAAATTCCTCCGGAGGTAGTCCATGACATTTGCTTCCGATGGGCGTGCCTTCGCCTTGCTCCTCTGGTAACGGAGCGCACTTGCCGGGACCATCCCTGACAGGATCTGGAGGATTCCCTGGGCGATGCATGATGCCATCATATGCATCTCATACGCCGAAACCTTCCGGAGCACCCGTTCCCGGGCTTCCTCCTCCGATGCGGATTCCAGCGGCGAAGGCCATCCTTTTGGCGCAAAGTGGTCCAGCCGGCCTACGGCCTTTGTCCAGAAATGGTACGCAAAAGTCCCAATGTCCTGCTTCATAGACCGGAAAGTCCCTTCGATCCTGAAACGCCATCCATACGCCCGTATGATGTCCAGCGCAGGGAGGGACGTGTCCGTACAGGCAAGGATGCTGCGTATCCCCCTGTATTCCACGAGGACGAACCGGAGCCGCTTGTAAAGCCCGGCCCCCCACAGAATGTCTGTATGGTAGTAGCGGATATGCTCTGTTTTCCCATACAGAAGCGCATCCGCTTCCTGGAACTGGCTGGATTCCGTTTCGAACAGGCTGGAAAGGACGACCCTGTCCCCCCTTTTCCGCTTCCGCCCCCTGCCTTGGACAAAATCATGCCGGAGCGGCATCCATCCAGCAACATGCTTCTTTGCCTTGATGACCAGCTGGCAGTCCCTCCAGAACGGCTTCCCCCCACTGCGCCTGTCCAGCTCCTGCAGGGCTGGCACGGTGAGGAAGTACCTGACGGGGACAAGGAAGCACTTGCTGCAGAAGTTTTCCGCGCACTTGCACCCGTCACGTACGATCCTGACGACGTGGGATGCCGCGGCATCAGAATCCGCGCCATCCCACCTGGACGTTTCCTGCAGCCCGTCGTGGATGCGGAGGGACAGGGGCAGGGCGGCCGGGCAGGGAGCGTCCCCTATGAGAATGCGAATGCCGCCCAGCGTATGCCCGAATATCATGGAGGGCTTGCTCTGGGTCTCGGACTCCTGCGCGAGCCGTTTCACACCAGGCATATGCCGTCCTTCCTTGGACTGCTTCACGCCGTCCCCAAGGAGAACCGGGCATCCATTAAGCCGGAGGATGGGGGCGGAGCACAGCACCGCCCGGCACCAGGCGTCCCGGATCTTCCGAATGTCCCACGAAGCAGAGCCCAGGAACTTCACGAGCGAGTCATAATGCGTGGGCGCAAGGGACAAGCTGCGTATGGCGGATGTGACGCCCAGCTTGTCCTGGCGGGACATAATCCCAAGGATGAACGTGCAGAACCAGAGGTAGGAATTTCGCCTTGGAAAACAGTGACAAAAAACGGCAAGGATTTTCGTGATAATTTCCCACATATGCTATGGAAAGACGACTGGAAGCGTGCTA
>CADBTO010000217.1 GCA_902797565.1 uncultured Lachnospiraceae bacterium | reverse complement strand
GTTCTCCCTCAATCGGTCGTTCCCCGTCAGACACATCCAGGATGTCCCGGATCCGCTCCGGCCCAATCTCCGGCGTATCCGAAAGTTCCACGACAAAGCCCTTCTTTTTCTGTGCGCCAAAAGGCACCAGCACCCGCTGCCCCACTTCAATCTTTCCCGCCAGGGCAGCCGGGATCCGGTACTGGAACGGCTTATCCACACGGGTTGCCGCCACTTCCACATAGACACTGGCGTACTGCTGTTTAGCCATCCTGGTTCCCCAGTTCCCTCAGCACCTCCTGTACCAGAATCCGCTCATCCATTGGATACTTCTTCCCGCGGATCTCCTGGTAATCCTCGTGCCCCTTGCCTGCCAGCACGATCACATCGCCCTCCTGGCCATGCTCGATCGCGTAACGGATCGCCTCTTTCCGGTCAATGATCTCCACGTAATTGCCGTCCGTTTTGTTAATTCCATACTTGATATCATCAATAATCGCCTGTGGTTCTTCAAATCTTGGATTATCCGACGTAATAATCGAAAGATCCGCCAGATTCCCGGAAACCTCGCCCATCTCATAGCGCCTGTCCTTGGAGCGGTTGCCGCCGCAGCCAAACAGGCAGACCAGCCTGCCGGGACGGTACTCCCGCAGCGTGGACAGAAGGCTCTTGAGGCTCATCGCATTGTGGGCATAATCAATCATCATCGCAAAAGGATACCGCGATGGCAGAGGCACCGGCTCAATCCGCCCCTTCACCCGCGCCGCCTTCAGCGCAGGCAGCATGGTTTCCATTGGAATCCCGAAACAGGAACATACTGCGATGGACGCAAGCGCATTGTAAACCGAAAAACGACCCGGCACCGATACCTGGACCTTCGCGTTCTCTTTTCCACTGACCTGGAAGGACACACCCAGCTGCCCTGGCTGCTGCAGAAGCTCCATCTCGCTCGCCCGGAAATCCGCCTTTTCAGAAAATCCGAACGTCAGCATCTCACACTTCCGCCCCTGGATCATCCGTTCAAAATGGTCATCATCCAAGTTGAAAATCCCGGTCTTGCAATGCCGGAACAGCCGCCGCTTGCAATTCAGGTAATCATCAAAATCCCTGTGCTCGTTCGGCCCGATATGGTCCGGCTCAATATTCGTGAAAATCCCCAGGTCAAAGAGGATGCCATCCACGCGCTTCATCATCAGACCCTGCGAAGATACTTCCATCACAACATATTCCATCCCCGCATCCACCATCTGTGAAAAGGTTTCCTGGATGATATAAGACTCCGGCGTTGTGTTCTTGGCCGGGATATGCGTCTCGCCAATGATTGTTTCGATTGTCCCGATCAGCCCGCACTTGCATCCAGAATTTTCTAATATGGATTTAATCATGTAGGTTGTTGTTGTCTTCCCCTTGGTTCCGGTAATTCCGATCACCTTCATCTGTTCTGCCGGATGTCCGAAATATGCCGCAGAAATTTCTGCAAGTGCCTTTCGTGTGTCATGTACCTGGATCACGCATACATCACTGCGGACATCCACCGGTTCCTCCACGACCAGCACCTTCGCGCCAAGATCCGCCACCGGCCCGGCAAACTGATGCCCATCCACCGCACTGCCGCGGATACATACAAACAGGCAGCCTTCTTCCGCCTTCCGGGAATCATACACCACACTGCTGATCTCCCCTTCCACCTGCCCCTGCAGAATCCGATAATTCAGATTTTCCAGAAGTTCATCCAACTTTTTTACCATTGTGCTCATTCCAGACCTCCTTCACACGACTGCGATTTATATTTGCCATTATACCAGAATTATGCTAAAATGTACCGTAAAAGTTTAGGTTTCACCAAAAGGGAGAAATTCAACAATGCAAATGATGCAAACAAAACTCCGCCACCTGATGAGCCCGATGGACTTTTCCACGGACGAACTCGCAAAGCTTCTGGAACTGGCTGCCGATATCGAGGCAAACCAGGAAAAATACGCGCATGTCTGCCAGGGAAAAAAACTCGCCACCTGCTTCTATGAGCCGAGCACACGAACCCGGCTCTCCTTTGAGGCGGCAATGCTGAACCTTGGCGGCTCCGTCCTGGGATTTTCCAGCGCGGATTCCTCTTCCGCCGCAAAAGGCGAAAGCGTTTCAGACACAATCCGGGTCATATCCTGCTACGCGGATATCTGCGCGATGCGCCACCCAAAAGAAGGTGCTCCGCTCGTGGCAAGCGAACACTCCCGCATCCCGGTCATCAATGCCGGCGACGGCGGGCACCAGCATCCAACACAGACCCTGACAGACCTGTACACGATTTACAGCCTGCTGGGACGCCTGGACAATCTCACGATCGGCCTCTGCGGCGACCTGAAATTCGGCAGGACGGTCCACAGCCTGATGGGGGCCATGGTTCGCTATCCGAATATCCGTTTTGTTCTGATCTCTCCGGAAGAACTCCGGATTCCTTCCTATGTCCGGGATAATATCCTGGTCAAAAACCAGGCTCCTTATGAAGAGGTCGAACGGCTCGAAGATGTGATCCACCAGCTGGATATCCTGTATATGACCCGCGTCCAGCGGGAACGTTTCTTCAATGAAGAAGATTATGTCCGGATGAAGGATTTCTATATCCTGAACAAAGAGAAGATGGAACTGGCGCGGAAGGATATGATTGTGCTCCATCCCCTGCCGCGTGTCAACGAGATTTCTGTCGAGGTGGACGACGACCCCCGCGCGGTATACTTCCTCCAGGCACAGAAAGGGGTCTATATCCGCGAAGCGCTGATCCTGACCCTGCTTGGCCTGCGGCCGTGACATGCCGTTTCCCGGATATCGATTCGGAAAACCGGGGCAAAACCAGGATAACGCAAAAACAGCGTGAAAGCGATAGATTATAGAGGTAAAACAGATGAGCAACCCAAACCAAAATCCCGCCCCCCAGGACACTGACTGCGACGACCTGAGCATCAGCCGGATCCACGAAGGATATGTCCTGGACCACATCAAGGCCGGCAGCAGCATGAAAATCTATGATTTCCTGAAGCTGGGCAAGCTGGAAGGCGCGGCCATTGCGATGATTATGAACGCGAAAAGCTCCAAAATGGGGAAGAAAGACCTGATCAAGATCGAATGCCCGGTCGGTTCCATCGACCTGGACGTCCTGGGCTATATCGACCACAACATCACGGTCAACATCATCAAGGACAACGAGATCAAAGAGAAACCCAAACTCCGGCCCCCAAAAGTGATCAAGAATATCATCCGCTGCACAAATCCCCGCTGCATCACATCCATCGAGCAGGAACTGGACCATATCTTCGTCCTCAACGATGAAGCAAAGGAACAGTACCGATGCAAATACTGTGAAGCGCGCTACCATGGAAAATAGGGAAATAAAGAACAAAATAAAGAACATCGGAAACAAAGAAGCCGTATTATTCCTCTCTGATGCACATGGCGCTCCACTGATCGTGTTCCACAACCATACCAGGGATCTGCAGCCCGTCCAAAGCGCGCTGCAGCAGCTTCCCTGGCTGGACTTCAACCTGCTTTGCATCGGAAATCTTTTATGGCACCACGATATGACGCCCTGGCACTGCCCGCCGCTTTCCCCCAGGGATGTGCCCTGCACAGGCGGCGCGGATGCATATCTGGCGCTCCTGCTCTCGGACATTCTCCCCTGGACAAAAGAGCAGATACACGGCACGCCGGCGTTTACAGGCATTGCAGGATACTCCCTCGCGGGGCTGTTCGCCCTGTATGCGCTATACCGGTGCGACGCCTTCGACCGTGCCGCCAGCATCTCCGGCTCCCTGTGGTTTCCGGATTTCAAGGAATACTGCCTGGCGCATCCGATGAAGAAGGCACCGGAAAAGATCTATCTCTCCCTTGGAGACAAAGAAGCAAAAACCCGGAACCCGGTTCTTCGAACCGTCCGGGAAAACACGCAGGCCATCGCCGCACATTACCGTTCCCTTGGCCTGGACACCACCTTCGAATGGAACCCCGGAAACCACTTCCGGGACGCCGGCACGCGCTGCGCGAAGGGGATCCGGGGGATACTGGGATAATGCGCGCCCAGCCTTGCCGGGAATTTTCTTTGCGCAGCCCGTCGTATGAAAAAGCCCCCACGGACCGGCAATTGCCGTTTTCCGAGGGGGCTTTTTTATCCCACAGGCTTCATATACGATCGCTGCAGAATACGTTGTTTTTTTTCCCATATTGTGTTATATTTTCATCATAAACTCAAGGGGGGATTGAATTATGAAGCAAAAGACACACCTGAGCAGGCATCTCTCCGCGATCGATCCGGACAAGGCACGGCTGGACAGCAACGTGAAGAAGATCCTCTCCTACAAGCCGTAAAGAAACCGTCTCGGAATGCGCAGCCCTTTCCTACGAAATGATCGAATCCTGCATCGAAGGCGACATGCAGATCAGTGAAGTCCCCGTCGAAGGCGGACAGGCCAGCAGAGTTCCAGCCGCAGACGGGCCGGACGGCAGGGTTCCGGCCGAAATGACATGGCAAAGCCCGCAGATCAGTGGCTCGGCACAGGAGGACTACTGGGCCGGGGAGGGTCTCATCAAATATGACATCCGTACCTACCTGCGGCTGCCCGGGAAAGACCAGGAACGCATCAAGATCCTGGTTGACGTGGAAGCACAGAACGAGGACAAACCAGGATATGACATCCCGCTCCGGGCACTGTTCTATTGCTGCAGGATGGTTTCCTCGCAGCTGGACACGGAATTTACCACGGACACGGACGACCCCATAAAGTACGGCAACATCAAGAAGGTATACTCCATCTGGATCTGCACAGAGACTGCCCAGAAGCGGGCAAACAGCATCGAAAGCTATTCCATCAGCAGAAAATTCCTCGCCGGATCCAATGAAGACCAGCCGCGGTATGATATCCTAAGCGCCGCGATCATCAACATCAGCCGCAAACACGATGACGGTGGGTCGGATAATGCAGCAATCCGAATCCTGACCAAGCTGTTCGACGAACGGATTGGCGCGGAAGAAAAGATCCGGATCCTCGAAAAGGAATACGGTCTGCCTTTGACAAAAGAGATCAGAGAGGAGGTTGGCAGTATGTGCACATATGCAGACAATATCGAACGAAGGGGCCTGTCGCAAGGCCTGTCGCAAGGTCTGTCACAAGGCCTGTATGCCCTGGTCCACAGCCTGCGGCGATACATCCCGGACTTCGACGGGCTGTACGAGGCCATCCGTAAGAATGAAAGCTATGCGGATGTCCCCAGACAGCAGGTATGGGATCTGTACCAGGGAGCAAGTAACGCAACAGACATCACAGCTGAAACAACCACATGCGCACAGTAGAATCTGCCTGTACCAGAACAGGCATACACATCCTGAACAAATCGAGCAGGGGGGATGAAAATCCTCCCTGCTCGCCGCACGGGGGCACCCGGCTTTGCCGGGATCTTTCGCTGCGCAACCCGTCGCATGAAAAAAAGAAGATACAACCAATCAGCTGTACCTTCTTTCATCATGCGGAAGATGGGACTTGAACCCACACGAGATTGCTCCCACAAGATCCTTAGTCTTGCTCGTCTGCCAATTCCGACACTTCCGC
>CADBTO010000216.1 GCA_902797565.1 uncultured Lachnospiraceae bacterium | reverse complement strand
AAGCAGGGAAATGGAGCCGCAGTAACGAAAATTGAGGAGCACACAAAGGAGTTCTTAATAATGAAAGAATTTGCATTAAAATATGGATGCAATCCGAACCAGAAGCCTTCCCGGATTTATATGGAAGATGGCGGCGAGCTTCCGATCGAGGTCTTGAACGGACGCCCCGGCTATATCAATTTCCTGGATGCCCTGAATGGCTGGCAGCTTGTGAGCGAGCTGAAGAAGGCAACGGGAGTGCCTGCGGCCACGTCCTTCAAGCATGTTTCCCCGGCGGGGGCAGCAATCGGACTGCCGCTGTCCGAAGTGGAGCAGCAGATCTACTGGGTGGCAGATCTTGCAGGGGAAGTGGCGTTTTCACCGCTTGCAAATGCCTATGCCAGGGCGCGGGGAGCAGACCGTATGTCTTCGTTCGGGGATTTTATCGCGCTTTCGGATCCCTGTGACGTGCCAACAGCGCGCATCATCGCACGGGAAGTTTCAGATGGCGTGATTGCGCCTGGTTATGAACCGGATGCGCTTGAGATTCTGAAAAAGAAAAAGAAGGGGAATTACAACATCATCCGGATAGATGCTTCCTATGTGCCGCAGGAGCTGGAAAAGAAGCAGGTCTACGGCATTACCTTCGAGCAGGGCAGGAACGAGCTTGTGATCGGGGATGATTTCTTTGCGAATATTGTGACGGCAAACAAGGATCTGAGTGCAGAGGCGAAGCGGGATCTGGCAATCGCAATGATTACCCTGAAATACACCCAGTCCAATTCGGTCTGCTATGTCAAGGACGGACAGGCAATCGGCATTGGCGCGGGACAGCAGTCCCGGATTCACTGCACGCGTCTGGCAGGCAGCAAGGCAGATAACTGGTATCTGCGGCAGTGCCCGAAAGTACTGGGACTGCCGTTCAAAGAAGATGTAAAACGCGCGGATCGGGACAATGCGATCGACCTGTATATCGGGGAGGAAGCAGAGGACCTTCTGGCAGACGGAAGCTGGCAGAAGGTATTTACAGAGCAGCCCGCGCCGTTTACACGGGAAGAAAAACGGGAGTGGCTCTCAGGGCTGTCCGGTGTGTGCCTGGGCTCTGATGCGTTCTTCCCGTTTGGGGACAATGTGGAGCGTGCAAAGAAGAGCGGCGTTTCCTATATTGCCCAGCCCGGCGGTTCCATTCGTGACGACAACGTGATTGAAACCTGTGATAAGTACGGGATCGTCATGAGCTTCACAGGGCTGCGCCTGTTCCATCATTAAGCGGCGGATGCATTTTGTAGATGCAAAAGGTATCCTGTCTGGCGGAAAAGGGCATTATGGGATGAATCTTTATCGCGGCTGCTCCCATGGCTGTATCTATTGCGACAGCCGGAGCAGCTGCTACCAGTTTCAGCATCCGTTTGAGGATATTGAGGTGAAGCGCAATGCGCCGCAGCTTTTGGAGCGTGCACTGGCATCGAAACGCAGGCCTGGTATGATCGGGACGGGGTCTATGTCGGATCCCTATATGCATTGCGAGGAAGAGCTGTGTTTGACCAGGAAGTGCCTGGAAGTTGTCCGGAAGTATGGGTTTGGGATTGCCGTCCAGACAAAATCGGATCGGATTCTGCGGGATATCGACCTGCTGGATGAGATCAACCGCAATGCGAAATGCGTGGTGCAGATGACACTCACGACGTATGACGACGAGCTGTGCAGGATAGTGGTACCTAACGTGTGCGGCACGAAGCGGCGGATTGAGGTGCTCGATGCCATGCGGGCGCGGGGGATTCCAACGGTGGTCTGGCTGTCCCCGATCCTGCCGTTTATCAACGATACAGAGGAAAACATTTCTGCAATCCTCAGAGAATGTATTCGTGTGGGTGTGAAAGGAATCATCTGTTTTGGGATGGGGCTGACGCTTCGGGAAGGCGACCGGGAATATTATTATGCGGCACTTGACAAACACTTTCCGGGATTGAAGCAGCAGTATATCAGGCGGTATGGGAATGCCTATGAAGTGCCAAGTCCGCATGCTGCAAAACTCATGCGCCTGTTCCAGCGAATCTGCAGAGAAAACGGGATGCTTTCAACGCCGGAGGATTGCTTTCGGTATATGGAAGAAATGCCGGAGCGGTTTTCACAGATGAGTATCTTTGATATGGTTGGAAAATAGTGGAAAAAAATTCGAGGGAAGGTTCATCTTCCCTCGAATTTTTATTGCAGAAGCACAGGCTTGTGCCTTCGTTACAGCGCGAAGCGACGCTTGAATTCCGATGGCAGGACGATGCCGGATTTCCTGGTCTGGACGATGCGGTACAGCGCACTGCCATGCAGGTCTTTTTCCAGGATCTGTTGTGCCTCTTTGGAGACAGAGGCGTTGTAGTGGCCGTCGTGGTTACGGACTTCGTTGATCGATGCAAAGAGCGGTATTTCGGTTTGTTTCTTGAGTTCACCCAGGAGTTCCCTTCCTTTGTTGGAAAAGCTCTGGATCTGGTAGTAGGGAGCGAAGCCGCAGGCTTCAAGCGCTTTGCTGTCTTCTTTCGTGATGCCGAGCAGGATGTGCGCGAGCACACGGGTAATCCGGGTATGGGCGATGTCCCTGCTCTTCAGGGAATCCGCAAAACTCTGGAAGCTTCTGTATCCATCCCTGGATTTCAGGATCTTGTTTGATATATTTTCGTTGCTGTCTGCAAAGTTTTCAAAATTGTCTGTGCCAATCAGGTGTTCATGGAGCAACAGGTCAAAGTCTTCCGGAAAGAGTACCAGGTCAGACTGCATACACTCGATCAGGGTGGCAGCAGCAGCAGCGGGCATCAGTTCCAGAAGCTTTTTGGTGATCTGGCTTCCATAAATATTT
>CADBTO010000215.1 GCA_902797565.1 uncultured Lachnospiraceae bacterium | reverse complement strand
TGCTTACGCCACCACGTCACGCATATCATACATCCCTGCGCCTTTCCCGGCAAGGAACTTCGCTGCGGCAACGGCGCCTTT
Source organism: uncultured Lachnospiraceae bacterium (assembly GCA_902797565.1). GTDB lineage: Bacteria > Bacillota > Clostridia > Lachnospirales > Lachnospiraceae > Weimeria. Next base: position 5,033 of record CADBTO010000215.1, on the reverse strand, counting down.
CGCAAAGACGGACTTTGAGAACGCCTGATGTTTGAAGGTAATGACCTCGTCCAGGCCCGCAAAGATGACTTCGTGCTCGCCCACGATGCTGCCGCCGCGGACTGCGGACAGCCCGATCTCATCCGCATGGCGCTTCTCCCGGCGCTGGCTGCGGTCATAGACATATTCATACTTGCCGCCTGCTGCTTCGTTGATGCTGTCTGCCAGCGCGAGTGCCGTCCCGCTCGGTGCATCCAGCTTCTGGTTATGGTGCGCCTCCACGATTTCGATATCGAAGCCTGCCGCCCCAAACACCTCCGTTGCCTTCTTCAGAAGATCCAGCAGTGTATTGATCCCCAGGGACATATTGGCGGAACGCAGCACTGCCACTTTTCCGGACACCTCGTCCACCCGCTGCAGCTGTTCCTCAGACAGCCCTGTTGTACAGAGCACGACGGGTGTCTTTGTCTCTTCTACATAGGACAGTAGTGCATCCACCGCACTGGCGGTCGAAAAATCAATGACCACATCTGCCTGCACGTCCGCAGGAATCTCATCAAACCCTTTCCAGATCGGGAAACTGCCGTCCCCCGCCACGAACGGATCCACGCCCCCGACCAGCGTACACTCCGGCTCCTCTGCAAGGATCCGGGCCACGGCGCGCCCCATATGCCCGCCCGCACCATTCAATATCACACGTTTCATGTATTACTCCCTTGCTTCCAAAATACGTTTACAGCAGCCCTGCTCCCGCAAGTGCCTGCTTTAGTACATTCAGATTCTTCTCTTCCATCTCGCAGAGCGGCAGCCGCAGCGGGCCAACCTCCTTGCCCATCAGGTTCATCGCCGTCTTGACCGGAATCGGGTTCACCTCGCAGAACAGCGCGTCCACAAGCGGGAGTGCCTTCCGCTGCAATTCATTCGCTTTTGCGACATTCCCGCTTAGGAATTCCGTGACGAGGTCATGCATCAGCTTCGGTGCAACATTGGACACCACGGAAATCACACCGATCCCGCCAATCGAAAGCAGCGGCACGACCAGCCCATCCTCTCCGGAATAGAGCTCCAGGTTCCCGTCACACAGTTCCATCGTCTTGCTCGCCTGCGACATACTGCCCGTTGCCTCTTTGAGGCCCACGATATTCTCTTTCTCCTTCACAAGCTGCGCCACCGTCTCCGGCTGGATGTTGCACCCGGTCCGGCTGGGCACGTTGTACAGGATAACCGGCAGCTTCACGGAATCCGCAATCGCGCTGTAATGCTTGATAAGGCCCTTCTGGGTTGCCTTATTGTAATAGGGTGTTACGACAAGCAGGGCATCGGCGCCATTCTCCTCCGCTTCCCTGGACAGCTGGATCGCCGTGGCCGTGGCATTCGATCCTGTCCCTGCCACAACCGGAATCCGCCCCTTCACCATCTCCACCGCTGCCTTGATGACATCACGGTGCTCTTCCATCGAAAGCGTTGCGCTCTCCCCGGTCGTGCCGCAGATCACGATGGCATCCGTACCGCCGTCGATCTGCTCATTGATGATCTCTTCGAGCTTCGTATAGTTGACACTCTCGTCTGCATTCATGGGCGTTACAATCGCGACGCCCGCGCCTCTAAAAATGCTCATATTTTGAACTCCTTTATCCACTTATCAATCTATTCCAAAAAACTACTTCCTCGCCACAACCTCCAGCACCTGGTCGGCACGGTCAAAGATCGCCTGGGACAGATGCCGTCCGGTAAGGATGACCTTAGAACGCGGCGAACGCGCATCCAGCACTTCCACCACCTCTTCCTCCGTCGCGACCCCTGCGTGGATGATGCCAAGCACCTCGTCGAGCACCAGCACATCGCACTCTCCGGTGGCAAGCACCTTCTTCGCATACATCAGCCCATTCTTCATATTCTTTACTTCTTCCTCTTTCTCCTCTTCCGAAAGCTCCGAAAAGCATTTCACGGAGTGGGCAAAGCGGAAGCTTTTGACCTGCGGCTCCAATGGTTCCAGATAATCCAGGTCCATCTGCCCCTTCAAAAACTGGATAATATATGCCGTCCTGCCCAGGCTGGCCTCCCGTATCGCATTTCCGATCGCTGCTGAGGTTTTTCCATACCCATAGCCATAGTATACCTGGACACCTCCTTCTAATTCTGACATATCTCTAATCCTCCATCCTTGCTATCTGCGATCCACGCCACAGACGCCAACCATTATATCCTAGATTTACCAAATGTGCAAACCCCCAGCGCTTTTTTTCTAAAAACTTCGTGGAAATTATGCCTTTGCCTGCCGCCGCAAACGTGGTAGAATGCTCTGGTGAGTATAGAAAACAGATTGATCGAGGAGTCAGGCAACCATGAAGCAAGCAAGGAATGATATCCGGAACATTGCCATTATCGCCCATGTAGACCACGGCAAGACCACGCTGGTGGACGAACTGCTCAAGCAGAGCGGCGTCTTCCGTGAAAACCAGGAAGTCGCGGAACGCGTAATGGATTCCAATGATATAGAACGGGAGCGGGGTATTACAATCCTCTCCAAAAACACAGCAGTCTATTACAATGATACAAAGATCAACATCATCGACACGCCCGGACACGCCGATTTTGGCGGCGAAGTGGAACGCGTGCTGAAGATGGTGGATGGCGTGATCCTTGTCGTAGACGCCTTTGAAGGCGCGATGCCGCAGACCAAATTCGTTTTGATGAAAGCACTGGATCTGGATCTGCCGGTGATCTGTTGCATCAACAAAATCGACCGCCCGGAAGCCCGGCCAACCGAGGTCATTGATGAAGTCCTGGAACTTTTGCTGGATCTGGATGCCTCTGACGAGCAGCTGGACTGCCCCTTCATCTTCGCCTCGGCCAAGGAAGGCTACGCACTGAAGGAGCTGGAGGATGAACACATCGGCATGGCACCGCTGTTTGAGACCATTATCGACTACATCCCCGCTCCCACAGGAGACCCGGACGCAAATACACAGGTTCTGATCTCCACGATTGATTATAATGAATATGTCGGGCGGATCGGCATCGGCAAGGTGGATAATGGCGTCCTGAAGCTGAACCAGGAAGCCATCGTTGTCAACCACCACGATCCGGACAAGCACGCCAAAGTCCGTATCAGCAAATTATACGAATTTGACGGATTGGACAAGAAGGACGTGGATCAGGCCAAAATCGGCGAAGTCGTGGCAATTTCCGGGATTGCAGATCTGCATATCGGGGATACGATCTGCGGGATGGCTTCGGAGCCTGTTGCTATCCCGTTCCAGAAGATCTCCGAACCCACGATTGCGATGAACTTCGTCGTAAACGACAGCCCTTTTGCGGGCCAGGAAGGAAAATATGTCACGAGCCGCCATATCCGTGACCGCCTGTATCGGGAACTTAATACAGACGTATCCCTGCGTGTAGAAGATACCGAAAGTCCGGAATCCCTCAAGGTTTCCGGGAGGGGCGAACTGCACCTTTCCGTCCTGATCGAGAATATGCGGCGTGAAGGCTACGAATTTGCGGTCAGTAAGGCGGAAGTCCTGTACAAAGAAGATGAGAACGGAAAACGGCTCGAACCGATGGAACGCGCCTATGTAGACGTTCCGGACGAGTTCACCGGCGTCGTAATCGAAAAACTGTCCCAGCGGAAAGGGGAACTCTGCAATATGACCCCGATCACGGGCGGCTATACCCGGATCGAGTTCAAGATCCCTTCCCGCGGGCTGATCGGTTATCGCGGAGATTTCCTGACAGATACGAAGGGGAATGGCATCATCAATACGATCTTCGAAGGCTATGAGCCATACAAGGGAGACATCTCCTACCGGAAGACCGGATCCCTGATCGCCTTTGAAACCGGCGAGTCCGTGACCTATGGGCTGTTTTCGGCGCAGGAGCGCGGAACGCTCTTCATTGGGCCGGGAACCCGCGTGTATTCCGGCATGGTCATCGGCCAGTCTTCCCGTGCGGAAGATATCGAGCTGAACGTGTGCAAGAAAAAACACCTGACGAACACGCGCTCTTCTTCTGCTGATGAGGCGCTGACACTGACCCCGCCGAAAATCCTGAGCCTGGAGCAGGCGCTGGACTTCATCGAAACCGACGAGCTGCTGGAAGTGACACCGGAAAGCCTGCGCATCCGCAAGCGCATTCTGGATCCGCTGCAGCGGAAACGTGCGGGATTCAAGCGCTAAGGCCGCCCGCAAAAGCGGCAAAAGCCGTTTCCAGAAGCGCACGGTTCGCCGCCTCATTGAGTGCCCGCTCTGATGCTGTGGGACAGCTTTTCTTCTCGCCGCATACATCTATGCCAAGAATCCTGTTTTTCGCAGCGATTGCCTGGACCGATGCAAGCAGCTGGGGCAGCGACATGTCCCCCTGGGACCAGTCGCAGGCGGCATATTCCGATGAAAGCACATCCTTGTCAATCGAAACATAGATCGGCAGGCCTCCGGCATCCCATTCCAGTTCTGGCAGGATGCCGGGGGCTTTTATCTGTTTCCGCTCCTGTTCCGGCAAGGTGCCGGCGGCTTCTAACTGTTTCCGCTCCACAATCTGCGGATCCGGTGCCTCTTCGTCATAGAGCTGTGGGTCGATTCCGACCATCCAGACTTTCCGGATATATGGATTTGTTTCTACCGCTTCCCGCACCCAGCCTCCGCAGGATGTCAGATTCCCGAATGCCGGAGCCTGGTAATCTGGATGATTGTCATAAAGCAGCAACACAAAATCCTCCCGGATCTTTTCCAGCCAGAGCAGGGACAGGTAATGATAATTCCCGGAATCCAGAAAATGCAGTCCGGACACCGGAAGATCCCGGATACGCTGCCGCAGCTGCTGCTTTGCCTGCTCGTCCGCATAGCAGTTCGTTCCCGGAATATCCGAGCAATCGAAGTGGCTTGCCGGACAGCGCATTTGTTGTTTTATTTCTTCAAAAAAGTTTTGATACAAACACGAAAAATCCAAAAAAGTTATGAACACAAACATCCATCCTTTCCAAACACGCCGCCGGAAATTCCTCGGCATCCTTTATATCCTTGCCGCAGGGCTCTGCTTTGCCGCAATGAGCCTGT
>CADBTO010000214.1 GCA_902797565.1 uncultured Lachnospiraceae bacterium | reverse complement strand
ATGAGATCAGCCAGCTGGCAAATTCCAGCCGTGAAGCGGCAAGCAACATCCAGGAAATCAACAACATGATCGTCAAGGCCGTGAATGAATTGATCCGCAGCTCCGATGAGATGGTGAAGTTCATCACAGAAAACATCCTTCCGGATTACGAGTCCTTCGTGAATGCCGGCCGCCAGTATAATGACGATGCGATCCATGTCAATAATACTGTCACGAAATTCAATACAATGTCCAGCAAGCTGCAGCAGATGATCCAGAGTATCACGCATGCTGTAACGGAGATCGCTGCCACTGTCGATGAGAGTGCGCAGGACGTTTCCAACGTGGCTGCAAATACGACCGGCCTGGTGAATGATATCGGTGAAATTGCTTCCGCGATGGATGACAACAAGAAAGTGGCGGGTACCCTGGAACAGGAAGCGGACCGCTTTATCAATTTGGATGTGAAGTAGCCTGTGATACAGAAGAGAGGATAAAATGAGATCAAAGAATGATATAGACTTGGTCCAGAAAGTGCAGTTATTTGCGCTTGCAATCATTGCCGGCTTTGCCATTGGGATTGGCGGAGCAGTCTTCCTTTCCCTGGACGATAAGATTATCGGAGCACTTATGTTTACAGTCGGCCTGTATACCATCTGCGCACACGGCCTGAATCTTTATACCGGAAAGATCGGCTATCTTCCGGAAAATGGACTGGGATTCATTCCAGACCTTCTGATGATTTGGATCGGAAACTTTCTTGGAACACTCCTTTCCGCAGTACTCATCTGGTGTACCCGCGGAAAAGGCATGGCAGAGAAGGCACGGGGCATGTGCGAAATCAAGATGGGGGACAGCTACATCAGCCTGCTGGTTCTTGGCATCTTCTGCGGTTTCCTGATGTTTGCCGCTGTTGATGGATACAAGAAAACCACGAATCCAATCATCCTGTTTATGGGGGTAGCCACATTCATTCTGAGCGGCTTCGAACACTGCATTGCAGATATGTTCTATTTTTCCATCGCCGGGATGTGGTCGCTGGATGCCTTTTTGCGTATCCTCGTGATCACCGCCGGAAATTCCATCGGTGGAATGATGATTCCATTGATCAAAATGATCTGGGAAGAATGACCAGCTGAATTCGTACAAAAAAAGGAGCAGGGGGCTGAATGGTCTCCCTGCTCCTTTTTTGCTTCATTCAGACATGATGCGCCATGAATCTTCACAGCTGTTCCAAGCGCACCCTCGCAGCCGAATCTTCACAGCTGTTCCAAGCGCACCCTCGCAGCAACTCTCCACAGCTGTTCCAGACGCACCCTCGCAGCGACCACTTCACAGCTATTCCGGACACACACAGTAACTCTGGTGGATCAATGCACGATCCCGGATCGGCGTTATGGCTGCCTTCTGGCCCTCGCTTTGATAAATTCGAGAATGTCTGCCTGTTCCTCAGCCGTGAGTTTCGAAAAAAAATAGACAAGCTGCTTCTCCTGCATAGAGAAGTACTTGAACTTGACCTGGTTGGAAGGGCTGTTGAGAAAGTCGAGATAGCCATCCAGCTCCTCACTGGACTGCGTTTTCTTCGGAGCATCGAAATGAACATTCCGATCGAAGTGGATGGAAATATGCAGAAGGTCATCCACAGTGACATCATAAAGCCCTGCCAGAAGATAGACCGTCTCAATACTGGGTACCCGCTTCCCTGACTCATAATGCGCATACGCTGCCCGTACCAGCCCAATGGCAGCCGCCACATCTTCCTGTGTATAGCCATGCGCCTTCCGAAGCGCTTTCAACTTCTCAGCTAAGGTAGATCGTTTTTCATATTTCTTTTCCATGTCCTGGTTTTCCTTTTTGCAATGATATTCTACATGCGAAATATGAAAGTACAGGAAAAGATATGTGGATATGGGTCGGTTTGTAGCAAAATGCTGTACAAAAAGTTAAATATTGTATCACTTCTTAATTATGCAATTTTCGAAATGGTTAATAGTTTATCTTTTCGATTTTCTGCAGATCTGCGTGGCAGGCCATACATCCCTGCCCATCATCATTCCAGCGTGTATATCAAATTGTATTAAAAAAAAAACGTTATTTATGACAAAAATTTACTCTTTTTTGTGTTCGTTATGTCCAAAAGTGTTATAATGTCGTTTCAGTATGACGAATTTTTTTCAAATTCCTGCCATGCTAGAAAAAATAAAGGTAGAAAGTGGGGTAGTAGAATGGCTCTTGGAACTTTCAAAGGCGGGGTCCATCCCTTCGAGGGGAAAGACCTGTCCAAGTCTAAGCCAATCACAGAGCTGGTCCCGACGGGACTGCTCGTCTTTCCTGTATCGCAGCATATTGGTGCACCCGCCACTCCGGTGGTAAAGCCTGGCGATACAGTCCTGAAAGGGCAGAAAATCGCTGATGCCAGCGGTTTTGTGTCCTCTCCAATCTTTTCCTCTGTTTCCGGAACAGTGAAAAAGATTGAGAAACGACGCACAACAACAGGCGATATGGTAAACGCGATCGTGATCGAAAGCGATGGAAAGTTTGAAGAGGTGGCGTATGAGGAAACGAAGAATGTCTCCTCCCTTTCCAGCGAACAGATCATCTCAAAAATCCGTGACGCCGGCGTTGTTGGTATGGGTGGGGCTGGCTTCCCAACCCATGTCAAGCTCTCTCCGAAAGATCCCGGCAAGATCGAGTATATCATTGCGAACTGCGCAGAATGCGAGCCATATCTGACCAGCGATTACCGGCGCATGGTCGAGCAGCCGGAAAAACTTGTGGAAGGTATGCGGATCGTCCTGCAGCTGTTCCCCAAAGCAAAAGGCGTTTTCGGGATCGAGGATAACAAGCCTGACTGTATTGAGAAACTACAGCAGCTGACTGCATCGGAAGACCGGATGTCCGTAGCACCGCTCAAGACGAAATATCCGCAGGGCGGCGAGCGGCAGCTGATCCATGCTGTAACCGGACGGGATATCAATGCAAAGATGCTTCCAGCAGACGCAGGCTGCATTGTGGATAACGTGGAGACCCTGGTTGCGATCTACCATGCCGTCCGTTTCGGCAGGCCGCTCACAAACCGGATTTTCACTGTGACCGGTGACGCTGTTTCCGATCCCCGGAACTTCTATATCAGCATCGGCACCAGCTACACGGAACTTCTGGAAGCCGCAGGCGGACTTTCTGGTGAAGCACAGAAGATGATCGCAGGCGGTCCGATGATGGGCTTTGCACTGTTCGATCTGGACGTCCCAACCACGAAAACCACCTCGGCGCTCCTGTGCCTGACGGAGGACGAGGCGTCCAAGTATGAAACCACTGCCTGCATCAACTGCGGCCGCTGCGTGGATGCCTGCCCGGAAAACCTGATTCCTTCACGGCTGGCGGACTTTTCGGAACATGGACAGACAGCAGAGTTCGAAAAATGGTGGGGCCTGGAGTGCGTAGAATGCGGAAGCTGCAGCTTCGGCTGTCCCGCAAGGCGTCATCTGGCACAATCCATCAAGACGGCAAAGAAACAGATCCTTGCCGCGAAACGGAAAAAATGATACAAGGGGCAAAAAAACGGGGCCATCCCGCTTTTGTCCGGAGAATCAAAATAGGAGATGAAAAACCGTGAGTAATTTATTGAATGTCACATCCGCGCCCCATGTCCGGGCAAAGGATGACACGCAGCGGATCATGCTCTATGTGATCCTTTCGCTCGTCCCTGCGGCGGTCTTTGGGATCTTCAACTTTGGGATCAGCGCGGCTGTCATGATCGCGCTTTCCATCGGCAGCTGCGTGGCAAGCGAGTATATTTTTGAACGCATCGTAAAAAAGAAGAGTACCATCAAAGACCTTTCTGCCGTGGTGACAGGACTGCTGCTTGCCTTGAACCTGCCTGGCGGCATGAAGCTTTCCTATTGGTGGATGCCGGTACTCGGCGGAGCCTTTGCCATCGTTATCGTCAAGATGCTCTATGGCGGCCTGGGCCAGAACTTCATGAATCCGGCACTGGGTGCCCGCTGCTTCCTGATGCTTTCCTTCGCAGGCGTTATGACCGACTTTTCGAATTATAAAGGCTATGCGGATACTTTTGGCGGCGCAACGCCGCTGGCAACCATCAAAAACGGTGGTCTGGAGAGCGTTGACCTTACCCGCCTGTTCCTTGGAAACATCCCCGGAACCATTGGTGAAACAAGCGCGCTTTGCCTCCTGATCGGTGCTGCATTCCTGATCGTCATGAAGGTCATTGACATCCGGATTCCACTGACTTATATCCTGACCTTCTCTGTCTTTGCGCTGATTTTTGGCGGGCATGGATTCGACCTGACCTACCTTGCCGCAGAGCTTTGCGCTGGCGGGATCATCCTCGGTGCCTTCTTTATGGCGACCGACTACGTAACCTGTCCGATCACGCCAGTCGGCAAAATTGTGTTTGGCGTCTGCCTGGGTCTGTTGACTGGTATTTTCCGAATTTTCGGAGGCTCCGCAGAGGGCGTTTCTTATGCGATCATCTTCTGCAATATGCTGGTGCCGCTGATTGAGCGCTTCACCATCCCCAATGCCTTCGGTATCGTAAAGGAGAAAAAGGAGGGAAAAAGCTGATGGAAAAAGGTAGCATTTTGAAAGACGCGATGATCCTTACAATCATCACGCTCGTTTCCGGTCTGGCACTCGGCTTCGTTTATGAACTGACAAAAAGCAATATCGAAGCGGCAAACCAGGCTGCTGTCCAGGCCGCCTATGAAGAGGTTTTCCCGGACGCGGAATCATTCAAAGATGTAGAAGACTTTGATTCCGAAGCTGTTTCCGAAGAAATCCACGACGTAAAAACAGAAGATCCGACCGTGGACTTCACAGATGTTGATATTGACAATGTCTCTACAGCAGAAAGTTCCGACGGAAAAGTCCTGGGCTATGTCATCACAACGACCAGCCATGCAGGATATGGCGGAGACCTCACCATGTCCATCGGGATTACCATCGAAGGGAACGTGAACGGCTATTCCATCACGACCATCAATGAAACCCCGGGGCTTGGCATGAAGGCACTGGAAGACGACTACAAAGACCAGTTCAACGATATCCCGGTAGGAAGCTATGAAGTAACAAAGGGTGACGCAGGTGAAGAGGAGATCGAAGCAATCTCCGGCGCAACCATCACCTCCCGCGCAACCACAAACTCTGTGGACGCAGCAATGAGTTACTTCAGCAGTGACCTGGCTGAAAACCAATAAAGAAGGAGGTATCTTGCAAAATGACACCAGATTCTGCTACAGAACGCCTGTATAACGGGATCGTCAAAGAAAATCCCGTATTCATACAGCTTTTGGGGATCTGCCCGACCCTTGCCGTGACCACTTCTGCAATCAATGGCATCGGCATGGGCCTGTCCTCTACGGTGGTGCTGACCCTCTCCAATATCATTATTTCCCTGCTCCGGAAAGTCATCCCGGATCGCGTGCGTATGCCGGCATTCATTGTGGTTGTGGCATCTTTCGTGACTTTGGTGGACTTCCTGATGCATGGCTTTATGAACAGCCTTTACCAGCAGCTGGGAATCTATATCCCGCTGATCGTGGTAAACTGCATCATTCTGGGGCGTGCCGAAAGCTATGCGTCGAAGCATGGCATCGTTTCCTCGATGTTTGACGGCCTGGGCATGGGACTGGGCTTTACACTGTCCCTGCTGTTCATCGGCGGCGTCCGGGAAATCCTTGGAAGCGGTGCGTTCCTTGGTTTCCAAATCCTTCCGCTGGCTGCGGACGGAAAGATCGGTTATACGCCGATTTCCATCTTCGTCCTGGCACCTGGCGCATTCTTCATCCTGGCTCTGCTGGTCGTGATCATGAACGTGGTCCGTGCGAACGCGGAAAAGAAGGGCAAGCCCCTTCCTCCGGCACAGAACAGCTGCCTGGCAGACAATGGCGCCATCCAGGAATCGAATGACCCGAAGGTCAAGCAGGCTGTGGAAAATATCAAGGCAAAATCTGCCGCGAGAGAAGGAGGGAAATAAACCATGGTAAATTTGATTTTAATTTTTATTGCCGCTTCGGTAGTAAATAACGTCCTCCTTTCCCAGTTCCTGGGGCTGTGCTCTTTCCTGGGCGTATCCCGGAAAATTGATACATCCATTGGTATGGGCGGTGCCGTGATCTTCGTCATCACAATCGCGTCCCTGGTGGCGAGTTTGCTTTCGAAGTTCGTACTGATCCCTCTGGGATTCGATTATCTGAACACCATCGTTTTCATTCTGGTCATTGCAGCACTCGTACAGATCGTGGAAATGTTCCTGAAACGCTACATTCCTTCTCTGTACAAAGCACTGGGCGTGTTCCTTCCGCTGATCACGACAAACTGCGCTGTGCTGGGTGTGGCACTGAAAAACGTTTCCAATGGCTACAGCATCATCCAGAGCGTGGTCTGCGGCTTTGGTACCGGCGTTGGCTATATGATCGCCATCGTAATCCTTGCCGGCATCCGCGAAAAAACAGAATACAATGACATCCCCGGCCCCTTCAAAGGCTCGGCCATGACGCTGATCACATCCGCGTTGATGTCCATCGCCTTTATGGGCTTTGCAGGGGTTATTTAGTGCGAGACCGTAAGCTGCTTGGTGAGACCTGGCCATAGGCGGGCGAAGGTCGAACCTAGTGTAAAAGGAGATATAAACATGAGTGTTCAAGGTATTGTGACAGCCATGATCATCATTGGTGTCATTGGCTGCCTGATCGGATTTCTCCTCTGCTTTGCGTCCGAAGCGTTCAAAGTAGAAGTGGATCCGAAAGAAGAAGCCGTGCTGGGAGAGCTTCCCGGAAATAACTGCGGCGGCTGCGGCTATCCAGGCTGTTCCGGACTGGCGGCAGCAATTGCCAAAGGAGAGGCTCCTGTCAACCAGTGCCCGGTCGGCGGCGCACCGGTTGCAGCAAAAATTGGTGCGATTATGGGCGTGGATGCTGGGGATGCTGTCCGGATGATGGCATATGTCCGCTGCATCGGCGACTGCGAAAAAGCAAAACAGAACTACAACTATACCGGTGTTGAAGACTGCGGCGCGATGATGTTCGTACCCGGAAGCGGCCCGAAAGCATGCAGCTACGGCTGTATGGGGTATGGCTCCTGTGTGAAAGCCTGCCCGTTCGACGCAATCCACGTCGTAAATGGCATCGCCGTTGTGGACAAAGAAGCCTGCAAGGCCTGCGGCAAGTGCGTAGACGCCTGCCCGAAGGGTCTGATCGAGCTCATCCCGTATGAGGCGAAGGAAGTCGTTTCCTGCCGCAACAAAGACCGGGGCAAGGCAGTCATCGACGCTTGTGCGGTTGGCTGCATCGGTTGCGGCCTCTGCGAGAAGAACTGCCCGAAAGACGCAGTCCATGTCGTAGATGGCATCGCCCACATCGATCAGGACAAATGTATTGGCTGCAGCATCTGTGCACAGAAGTGCCCGAAGAAGGTCATCACGATCCTTCGCAAGCCGGGTGCTCCGAAGAAAAAGCCTGCATAACTTTGACTGGCACATCAAAATATTCAAAATCCGGGAGACAGAGGGCAGCAGATGCTGCCTTCTGTCTCTTTTCTATCGCACGGACTGTGTATGGGATTTACATCCCCCTCTGCCCGATTACTTCCCTTTCTTTTTCGCCTTCGGCACAAAGGTCACGCCCTTTCCCCAGGCATCCTTCAGCCTGTACCGATGCCCTTCTTCAAGCGTCACGCCATCCTTTACAAACCGTGCCTCCAGATTCTTCTTTCCGGAAGAAAACCGGATGCAAAAGCCTGTTTCCTTGTTCCCGGCTGTCTCATCAATGAGCGTGCCAGCCCGTTCTACCGTCTTTTTGGCAGTAAGTTTTTCTGTCCGCCAGTCCCCCTGTTTCCAATCCGCTGCAAGAAGCGCAAACAGCTGCGCTTTTGACATTGATTTCTTCAGGCTGACCGTAAACTTCGCATCCCCGGCCGTCCCCTTCGCAGACGCTGCCTCTGTAAGCTTTTGCCCGGCCTGGCACAGATGGAAGGGATCGCTTGTCTGCTCATAAATATCCAGATTTGCGAGCATGGAATCCAAAGCACCGGCAGTCGGGATAACCAGACGGCTCCCATAAAAACCCAGACGCGAGATGGATGCTTTGCCCAGATCACCCTGCAGGGTATCCGCGCTTGCACGGCGGTTTTCAAAGGTATAGCATTTGGATGTCGTGATCTTTCCCGTATAGCCGCTCGTCAGCGCCTTGATCCTCGAAAGCAGCAGTTTATTCTCCTGTTTTGCGCTGCCGTTTTCATCCTTTGCCACAACGGTCAGATTTGCTACGAGAGATGAGCTGCCATAGGACAGATTCAGCGTGCACTTCCCAACTTTCTTTGTGCTCAGGATCCCGGCAGACCTGGAGAGGGAAGCAATTTTGGAATCCGAACTCGAATACTGGAACTTGAACCTGGATCCCCGCAGCGGCTGGAACCCATCGCCAACCTCCAGATCCGGATCCTTGACTCTGGCCAGGTCACCCAAATAAAACTTCTGTCCTACTTCTACCACAAGCATCGGACCATATTCATCGCTCGGTATCCCCTCCTTCCACACAAAATCCGCTGGCTCCGACGAAGCCGCCAGAACCTGAACCGGAGCAAACACTGGGTACAACAGGAAAAAAACGCCCAAAACCAGGCAGACAGCCGCAGCTGTAAGTAAAAAATGAATTGACTGTTTCTCATATTGCTGTATCATAGAACTTCCTTTCCGGTGGCTCCCTGGGGGGCAGGTCAACTGAAAAGGATGGTTCAATAGATACAGCTTTTTGTTTGAGAAGTCAAGCGCAAAACACGAAAAGATTGTATTTTTTTCAGAACAATTATTCTTTACATAAATTGACCATAGAAACCAGACTGCCCAGATGCTATACTTTAACCTTGCTACACAGGGTCTTCGGGAAGACGCACCTGGCTGGCAAAACCATGCCATGTATCATCGTACTCGATCACTGGTAGACTGACACAATATGATCGCTGTGAAATGAAAGGAGATATGTCATGGCAGCACAAAATTTGAAGAAAACGATTGCCACTGGAGCTTTGGGACTGGCTCTGGCAGCATCCATACTGCTGGCGGGAGGCAGCGGAAGTGCCCTTGCCGCAGGTTCTGCAAAGACACAAACACAAAAAACAACAAAAACGAAGGAAGATTATTATTCTGTAGCAGTCAGCCAAAGCGCAAGCGAAGTGGAAGCCTTTGCACAGTCCGTGAAGGATAATTTTCTGGCTTCAGACTGGAAAGCCCTTTCCAAACAGATCGACTATCCGGTTCTGGTTGGCAAAGAAAAGATCCAGAACAAAAAAGCGTTCATCCGCTATGCAAAAAGCGGGACTGTCAGGAAAAAATTCCTTAAGGCACTAAAAAAAGAAACCTGCAAAGAGATGTTCTGCAGGGATCAGGGCGTGTGCTTCGGCGACGGCATCATTTGGTTCTCGGAGCGGGAATCCGGCACAAAAACGAAACTGCGCGTGATTTCTTTCTCTGACTTCATCAAAACAGAAAAGACAACTTCAAAAGACAAATAATGATATAACTTCACGATATCGAATTTTAAGGGAGCCGGATGGCTCCCCTTTTTCTTTGACAGGCCGTATCGCTCCCTGCCTGATTCCCTATTCCAGTTCGTACACGGCACCAGATGTCCCCCGGATACTGCCGTCCTCCCGAATAAAGACCGCTTCCACGCCATCGAGTTTTTCCACATACGCCATCCCGTCTGTTTCACCCAGGCAAAACACCGCCGTGGAAAGGGCATCCCCATCTATAGAGCGCTCCGAAAAAATTGTCACACTGGAAAGCCCGTTATCCACCGGATATCCGGTCTTTGTGTCCAGAATATGATGGTAGCGCCTGCCATCTGCTTCAAAATAGCGCTGATAGGTTCCACTGGTAACAATCGAACCTTTCCCTCCATCACCGGTTTCCTTGACAAAAAACGCAGGATTTCCAAGATCATCAAACGGCTTCTGTATCCCGACCTTATATGGCGCACCTCCCGGTTTTGAACCAATCAGAAGCACATTCCCCCCCAGGTTAATGATCCCACTGCGCGCTCCCTGCGCCAGAAGATACGCCTTCATCTTATCCGCAATGAATCCCTTGGCAATGCCGCCAAGGTCGATCTCGCTGCCATTCTTTGCTGCCGCGAAGAATTTCCCGTCTGTTTCCCTGAGCCGGATCTGCTGATAATGAACCTTTTCCAGCTCTGCATCAATATCTTCCTGCTTTGGTACAGCAGGGTTTTTCGCCTGAAAATTCCAGAGTCTTTCCAGCCCACCTACTGTAATATCAAAGCAGCCCTTTGTATCTTTGCAATAGGAACACGCAGTTTTGAGTATTTCCGCGGTATCCTCTGAAATTTCGACATACTTCCCGCCAGCGTGGTTCACTTTTGAAATTTCTGAATCCTCGATTTGATTAGAAAGCTTTTTTTCATATTCATCTGCGAGAGTGAAGCAGCCGTCGAACCAGGCAGATGTTTCTGCTTTACTGCCATAGAGCTTAATGGTAATGACCGTATCAAAGTACATTCCGCTTTTAGAATAGGATTCTTCTGCGCCCGGACCCTGCTGCACAGCAGAACAACCTGCGGCCAGGCAGCTGGCTGCAAAACAGATGGTGCACAAGGCAAAGACAGCCAGACGATTCTTCCCAAAAAACGTTCTCATGCGCTTCATTCACATTTCCCCTTTCTTAATGGTTTGCCACCCCCGGCTCGAACGATACAAACAATGGTATATTATACCGATACAATAGGTCTGCGTCAAGCGCCGCCTGATCCGGATCAGATGGACACCAACCTCAGCCACTGGACAAGTGCATAGCAAAGTCATTGGCTATGCCGCATGGCGTGCGGTCGAACAGATGTATCCGGAAGTGGAAATCTGGAGCCACCATCCAGACCCGAATGATCCAGAGAGCACGCAGAAGATCGACGAACAGTTCCCGGACGGAATGTTCCGCTTTGAAAAGCGGATCAGCAGATCCAGAGTCTCTGACAACAACACTTGACAACTGCCATCCTCATATACTAAAATATAGGCTTGTATGGAATTTGCTTGAATCAATTTTGCTTAGATCAATTTTCTTGTATCAAATTTGCTTGAAAAATTTGCTTGAATCAATTTTACTAGAATCTCATTTGCTTGAAAAAATATAAGGGAGGCAAATCTACTGTGATTGCAAACAAAATGATGAAGGAACAAGATCGCAGCGAACATTATATCGACTTTTCAAAAAAGAAACGGGTCGTCGTGAAAATCGGATCCAACTCGCTCTGCCACAAGAGTACAGGACTGGTGGATTATATCAAAATTGAACGGCTTGCCATGGAACTGACAGATATCCGGAACCGGGGAATTGACGTAGCACTCGTTTCCTCTGGTGCGATTGCAGTGGGCAGGCAGTCTGTGGGCTGGCATCAAAAACCAAAGCGGCTGCCGGAAAAACAGGCGCTTGCTTCCGTTGGACAGGCGCGGCTGATGGCGATCTACCAGCAATTCTTCTCCCAGGCGAATACGAATGCAGGGCAGGTGCTGATGACCAAAAATACGATTTTTGACAATGTATCCCGCAAGAATGCCCAAAATACCTTTGAAGAGCTGTTTTCTATGGGAGCCATCCCCATCGTAAACGCAAATGATACCGTTTCTACTTATGAAATCCGCTTTGGCGACAATGACACCTTAAGTGCCATCGTCACTGCACTGGTAGGCGCAGATCTTTTGATCTTGCTTTCCGATATTGACGGACTGTATACTGCGGATCCCAAGGAAGATCCGGATGCTGAACTGGTGCCCTATGTAGATGACCTGAAACGTGTCATGCACATGGCAAGCCAGGAGCCTGGCAGCGATATGGGGACCGGCGGCATGATGACAAAACTGCGCGCTGCGGAAATTGCCACACAATCCGGTGCGGATATGATCATTGCAAACGCCTCAGATATTACCATCCTGCACCGAATTTTCGAAAACGATTTCACAGGTACCGTATTCCGCGAAAACTTTAATGAATATTTTGATATTGTCAGTGACCTGCAACGGGAGTCTGGATTTTAGTGATGGATTTAAGAAAACAGATTCTTCAAAAACGTGCAGGATTAGCGCAGGAAGAGGCAGATCGGAAATCTGCAGAAATCTGTCATAGGTTATTAGAACTGCAGGAAATGCAGCAGGCACAGCAGCTTTTGCTCTATCATCCACTGGCGGCAGAAGTGTCATTATTGCCTTTGTATCATATGCTATTGGGTCAGCCTGCTTCCTGCCGCTGTTTCTTTCCGGTGACACAGGGAGACAAGATCCAGTTTTTTGAGCCGGACGGACCGGAAGATTTTGCCCGGGGCGCATTCGGCGTATGCGAGCCGGTGTCAAGATCCCGCCCCTATGCGCAGGCTCCAGGTTCCGGTATGAATCGCGGTTCGAAAGCAAAAGCATACCATCCCTCAAAAACCGGCACCAAAAACAGCCCGGTTGACGTGATTCTCGTGCCAGGCGTCGTTTTTGGGCGAAACGGAGAGCGGATGGGTTATGGCAAAGGATATTATGACCGTTTTCTGGAAGAGAACACGCAGCTTTTGAAAATCGGAATCTGCTTTGAACTGCAAATGCAGCCTTCTCTGCCCCAGCACCCATGGGACGTGGCGATGGATCTGATCTGCACAGAACACCAGATCTGTCACACAGTGATGACTGCACCTGCACAGAACACGAAACCTGTCACGCAGTGATGGCTGCACTTGCACAAAACACGAAACCTGTCACACCGTGATGGATCGCACATACACGGGAACAGCACACCATATCATCGGGTAATAGGATATAAATCCTCCCTGCCCGCCGCGCGGGGTGCGCCCCGGCTTTGCCGGGTATTTTCCCTGCGCACCCCGTCGCATAAAAACAAAACACGAAATGTGAGGAAAAAACATGGATTTGATCACAATCTGCCAGACTGCAGCACAAACCAAGTACAAAACTGCCGCACTTTCCACGGACGAGAAAAACCGCGGACTGCTCGCCGGGGCAAACGCACTTGAAGCCCACGCACAGGAAATCCTGGATGCCAATACAAAGGATATGGAACGCGGAAAACAGAATGGCTTGCCGGAAGGGCTTCTGGACCGGCTTCTCCTGACAAACGAACGGATCTTTGGCATGGCAGAAGGAATCCGCCAGGTAGCATCCCTTGCAGACCCCATCGGGGAAGTCAAGCGGATGTGGACGCGTCCCAATGGACTGCGGATCGGCGAACGTGTCGTTCCCATCGGCGTGGTCGGCGTTATCTATGAAGCCAGGCCCAACGTCACGGCCGACGTGTTTGCGCTCTGCTTCAAGACCGGCAACGCACTCATCCTGCGCGGCGGATCCGATGCCCTGCATTCCAACCAGGTTCTGGTGAAAATCCTCCAGGATGCACTGGAATCAGAAGGGCTGCCCAGGGAAGCCCTTCTTTTGATCGAAGAAGGCGGTCACGAAGTCGTGACAGAATTTATGAAGCAAAACCAGTATGTGGATCTGCTGATTCCGCGGGGCGGGGCAGGGCTGATCCGTTCTGTTGTAAACAATGCAACCATTCCGGTCATCGAAACCGGCACCGGGAACTGCCATATTTATGTCGATGAATTTGCAGACCTTGAAATGGCCGTGAATATCACGGTCAATGCCAAGACCCAGCGGATTGGTGTCTGCAACGCGGCCGAATCCCTGGTGGTACACGAGAAGATCGCCTCCGCCTTCCTGCCCAAGCTGGAAGAGCGGCTGAAAAGCCACCAGGTGGAAATTTTTGCAGATGAGGCAGCGCGCAGCTCCCTTTCTTCCGCAAAAGAAGCGACAGAAGAGGACTTTGGCAGGGAATACCTGGACTACAAGATTTCTGTCAAAACAGTGTCTTCCGTTGAAGAAGCAATCGCCCACATCAATCGGTACAACAGCGGGCACTCTGAAGCAATCGTCACGGATTCCTATCAGAATGCCGAAAAATTCATGGACGGGGTGGATGCTGCATGCGTTTATGTAAATGCTTCCACACGGTTTACCGATGGTTTTGAATTCGGTTTTGGTGCGGAAATCGGTATCAGCACCCAGAAGCTTCACGCCAGAGGGCCGATGGGGCTTGCTGCCCTGACAAGCACCAAATATACCATTTATGGAAACGGACAGATCCGGGGCTGAGAGTTAGAAACCTGCAGCAATCGTTACGAGGGAGGGTACACAAAGAACCCATGAAACAAGAAACACCAAGCAAGACAACAGAGATCAAACGACAGCTTTATTTTATTGAACAATGCCGTCCCCTAATTGCCAAACAGGCTGCAGTTCTGCAGCGCCAGCTGACATACCATGTCACAACCTTTGGATGCCAGATGAATGCCAGGGATTCTGAAAAGCTCTCTGGCATTTTATCTGAAATGGGCTATCTTTATGAAGAAGAAGAGGAATCTGCAGATGTCGTGCTCTACAACACCTGCAGTGTCCGCGAAAACGCGGACAACAAGGTCTACGGCAGGCTGGGTTATCTGAATGGTTTCAAAAAGAAAAATCCTGCAATGGTCATCGGACTATGCGGCTGCATGATGCAGGAGCCCGGTGTCGCTGAAAAAATCAAAAGAAGCTATCCTTTTGTAGATCTTGTCTTTGGCACGCACAATCTGTACCGCTTTGCGGAAATTTTTTTCCAGGTGCTTTCCAGACAGGCCCAGTCACAGGTGATCGACCTGGTGGACGAGGATCCTACGATTCTGGAACAGCTTCCTGTCAAGCGGAAATACGCATTCAAATCCGGCGTCAATATTATGTTTGGCTGCAACAACTTTTGCAGCTACTGCATCGTACCCTATGTCCGGGGTCGTGAACGGAGCAGAAATCCTTTGGATATCCTGCGGGAAATTGAAACACTTGCGGATGATGGTGTGGTGGAAATCATGCTCCTGGGACAGAATGTCAATTCTTATGGAAAGTCTTCGAATAAGACTTCTGGAAATGCTTCATCTTTGGGAGCAGCATCAGGGCAGAGGCCGCTGGCCGAAGAGCCGCTTTCTTTTGCAGAACTGCTTCGAGAAATCGTAAAAATTGAAAAGATCAAACGGATCCGGTTTATGACCAGCCATCCCAAAGACCTGTCTGATGAACTCATTGACGTCATTGCGGAAAATCCAAAAATCTGCCGGCATTTCCATCTTCCCCTGCAATCCGGCAGCAACAGGATTCTTAAAAAAATGAACCGCCGCTATACGAAGGAACATTATCTTACGCTGGTCCAAAAACTTCGGGCAAAAGTTCCGGACATCTCCCTGACGACGGATATCATCGTTGGCTTTCCGGGCGAAACGGAAGCAGATTTTCTGGAAACGCTGGATGTGGTAGAACGCGTCCGCTTTGACGCAGCCTTTACCTTCCTCTATTCCAAACGTCCCGGCACTCCGGCTGCCTCTTGGGAGGAAACTGCCTCCCAAGAAGAAATTAAGGCTCGATTTAACAAGCTTTTGGAACGGGTTCAGACCATCGGAAAGGAAAACGCGCTGGAGAAAGAAGGACGCATCGAACTGGTTCTGGCGGAACAGGCCAACGCAAAAGAAGCCGGGCTTCTGACGGGACATACCGGGCAGAATTTCGTCGTACATTTTCCTGGAACACCGGAAGATATCGGAAAAATCCTGCCCGTCCGGCTCGTAAAAAGCTGTGGTTTTTATTTTATGGGAGAAAAAACCGGCATGGAAGGCAGCAGCAACCATGATGGCTCTTAAAACAACAGCGCCTAAAAAATTGGCTGGCAAAAAAACAAAAGCAGATTTTCTTTTGCTGATCGCTTTATTATGCCTGATCTGTCTGGGATTTTTGATCCGCGGCCTCCTTGTTTCAAAACCGGGAAAGCGCGTACTGGTACGCTGCCAGAATAAGGTTCTGGGTGAATATCCACTTGAAGCAGACCAGACCATCCCCATCCCGAATCAGGCACAGCCAACGAATATCCTGGTGATCAAAGACGGCTGCGCCTATATGAAATCAGCCCAGTGTCCTGACCACCTATGTATCAAACAGGGCAGGATCCACCTGGTACACCAGTCCATTGTGTGCCTGCCAAACCAGGTCAGTGTGGAGATCACGGGGGAAGAAAACGAAACAGAACAGAGCTATGACACATTCACGAATTAGCAGCGCAGGTGAATCACATGGCAGATTATGAACGAAACAGAAAGCTTGCTTTTTTCGCCCTTTTCCTCGCCCTTGCGTTAATCCTGAGTTATGTGGAATCCCTGATTCCCTTCTATATGGGTGTCCCAGGGATGAAAGTAGGGCTGACAAACCTGGTCGTTGTGGTACTACTGTACCTATACGGTGGGAAAGAAGCACTCCTTTTGAATATCCTGCGGATCATCCTGGCCGGATTGCTCTTTGGCAATTTATTTTCCATTGTATATTCACTGGCAGGCGGGCTGCTGAGTTTTTGTTGTATGTGGATTCTAAAAAAAACAAAGCTTTTTTCCGTCCTCAGCATCAGCATCACAGGAGGCATCGCACACAATCTTGCGCAAAACCTCGTTGCTGCAGTGGTTTTCCAGAACCATAGCCTGCTTTACTATTTCCCTGTACTGCTGGCAGCCGGTGCCCTCTGCGGCGGTGCAATCGGTGCTGTGGCAGGTCAGCTGCTCCCCCGGCTGGAGCAAATATTGAAACAATCAAACAGGTGATAAAAGGGGATAGAAGATGTACGCTTATATCCAAGGCATCCTTGCCGAAAAAAATACGGATACGGTTGTCATAGAATGCCAGGGCATTGGATACGAAGTCGGGATTCCCGCATCGGATCTTGCTGCGTTGCCGCCAGTCGGCACAGAAATCAAGATCTATACCATCCTGTCTGTATCCGAAAACAGCGGCGTGTCCCTCTATGGCTTTGTATCTCGTGACGAAAAAGAGCTATACAGGCAGCTGGTGGGCGTCAGCGGCGTAGGACCAAAGGCAGCTTTGTCGATCCTTTCGATCCTGGCCCCCAATGACCTGCGCTTTGCCATCATCAGTGATGATGAAAAAGCCATTACGAAGGCAGCGGGAGTCGGTCCCAAAATGGCCCGGCGGATCATCCTGGAACTCAAAGACAAAATCGACATTGCCGAAATAGAGGACTATGGCAATCAGGCGTCAGAACTGGCTGGTGCTGTATCAAATGAAGCAGGCAGTACAAGTGAAACACTTGCTGCCCTGACTGCACTGGGTTATAGCAGCAGTGAAGCCATGAAGGCGATTGCCGCCGTCGAAAACGGACTTTCTATGGACACAGAACAACTCTTAAAAGAAGCATTAAAAAAGCTTTCTTTTTTGTGATGCCCGCTGCTATGCGCGATACGAAAAGAGATAATGAAAAATGATGGAGAAACGTGTCCTGGCGACAGATGTCACGCCAGAAGAAGAAAAAACAGAAAAAACCCTGCGCCCGCAGAAGCTTTGCGAATATATCGGACAGGAGAAGGCAAAAAAAAGCCTTTCGATCTATATCCAGGCCGCAAAAGACCGCAGCGAATCCCTGGACCACGTCCTGCTGTATGGCCCGCCCGGACTTGGAAAGACCACCCTTGCAGGAATCATCGCAAACGAGATGGGCGTAAAATGCAAGATCACATCCGGGCCAGCCATTGCAAAGCCGGGGGAAATCGCTGCGATCCTCAGCTCTCTTGCAGAAGGCGACATCCTGTTTATTGACGAGATCCACCGGCTGAACCGGCAGGTCGAAGAGGTGCTCTATCCTGCCATGGAAGACTATGTCATTGATATCATGATCGGAAAAGGTTCCGCTGCAAGATCCATCCGGCTTGATCTGCCGCATTTCACGCTGGTAGGGGCTACAACCCGGGCAGGGCTTTTGTCTGCTCCTTTGCGGGATCGGTTCGGCGTAATCTACCATATGGATTTCTATACGCCCGAAGAACTTTGCGAGATTGTCCTGGCCTCATCAAAAAAATTGGGCACCCAGATCAGCAAGGAAGGTGCCTTTGAGATCGCCAGACGATCCCGGGGCACCCCGCGTTTATCTAACCGTCTTTTGAAACGGGTACGAGATATTGCCCAGGTACACTATGACAGTGTGATTGATCTGGATATCGCGCAAAAAGGGCTCGATCTTCTGGATGTGGACAAACTGGGGCTTGACATCAATGACCGGCGGATCCTGCTTGCAATCATCGAAAACTTTGGCGGCGGCCCCGTGGGACTGGATACGCTGGCTGCATCCGTAGGCGAAGATGCCGGTACGATAGAAGATGTCATAGAACCCTATCTGGTTATGACAAATTTAATCCAGCGAACGCCCAAAGGAAGAATTGCAACAAAAGAATGTTATACACATTTCCATATTAAAAAAGACAGTTGAAAAAAAATCTTAAAACGATTATAATAAATTGTTGTTGCACACAGAAATACGTTACAAAAAGGTTCCAGCGAAATCGTTTTTTTAGGATTTTCCGAATAATAGAAGAGCGTGCGCTGCGGGTCACGGTCGGGGAAAATGAATCGTAACGAACGAAAAAGGGGAAAGGGTATGTCAGCAAAGAAAAGCGTCAGTGTCTTGATCGGCGGAAAGGTATATACACTGAGTGGATATGAGTCGGAGGACTATCTGCAGAAAGTCGCCTTCTACATCAATGGAAAGATCGATGAAATCACTGCCATTGAAGAGGCCAAACGGATGACCCCGGATATGAAAGCGACGCTGATCGAGTTGAATATTGCTGATGATTATCTGAAGGCCCGTACCCAGATAGAAAAATATGAAAACGATATAGAAAACCGGGACAAAGATATTTATGACCTCAAACACAAACTCATGTCCAGTAATGCGAAATTTGAAGACATGGAAAAGAAATATAATGACGTAGTAAAAGAAAACGATGAATTAAAGAAGCAGAAAGCAAAACTGGAAGCCTCCCTGGAGGACGCACTCCTCGGACCGACAGGCATATCCGGCTAGCAGCCCGGGATGCAGTTTCTGCCATCACGGAACAGGCACTTTTTCGTTGCACATCTGTCACCGACACGCAGGCAGGCGCTTGAACCGCCCAGCCAGGCCGGGAT
>CADBTO010000213.1 GCA_902797565.1 uncultured Lachnospiraceae bacterium | reverse complement strand
GGCGCATCCTGCGGAAAGATAGTGCGGCGAGAAACGTATTGCGATGATTTGAAGATATTGGTAAAATACCCATATGGCATGGCTTGCTTTAGGAAGGCGGCGTGTATCAGACAGATAGGCTGAGAGTACAGAATGCGGAGGCTGTGCGGCGTTCACGCAGTAAAAAGAGTCAGGCGCTGTGGCGTTCGTACAGCAAATAAAAGAGTCAGGCGGTGGTGAGATGGATATACAGCAGAAAAAAGACGGGAATTGGTTGTGGGCAGTTATAGCGGGCGGCATCATTGTGGCGGCGATCCTGGTGCTGGGAACGGTCTGGACGGGGCGCAGCGCCAGGCGGGATATGGAGGATGCCGTGCGCAAGGTCAGCCTGCTGTATCTGGAAGAGCTGGCGGGGCTGCGGGAGCAGGTGGTCTCTTCCACTTTGGTGGATTATGCGGGAGACCTGGATGTTGCACTGGGGCTGATGGAAGCGGAGGATACTTCCAGCGTGGAAAAGCTGCAGGCGTACCAGGCGCGGATGAAGCAGCTTTACGGACTGGAGAAATTCGCCTTCGTGGATAATGAAGGGCTGATCTATACATCCAGAGGGACGCGGACGGACATTGACCGCTATGATATTGATTACAAAAACATTTCAGAAACGGAGATTTCGATTAAGAACCTGGACGGAGAGGACAAGAAGGTCATCATTGCCGTGCCGGTGGACCGGATTCCCTTTGAAGGGAAACATCTGGTGGTCTGCTTTATGGAGATTGATATTGACACGATGCTGTCCGGGATTTCCTTCGAGGTGGAGCAGAATAACGCGACATACTGTAATATTTATACCAGGCAGGGCGTGTCATTGACCAATAACGTGCTGGGGGGCCTGGCGAGCGAGAAAGACCTGTTTTCTGCGATCCAGTATGCGGAGTTTGAAAAAGAAGGCGAATATGAGAAAGTGCGGGGGGACATTTCCGAGGGGCAGGAGGGCTATATCTCCTTTACCTATGATGGGGTTCTGGAAACCCTGTATTATGTGCCGGTGCGCGGGACGGACTGGATGCTGACATACCTGGTCCGGGAAAGTGTCATCAGCGGACAGGTGGCGTCCATTTCGGAAGGCTCTGTACAGCGGAGCCTGATCCAGTCTGTCCTGACGGTGGCCGTTATGGTACTGGTCTTCGCATTTATTATCATGCAGAACCGGAAGACGGCGAAGCTGACTCTGGAAAAAGAGGTGGCGGATGCGGAAAACCGGATCAAGCAGGAGGAACTGGAAGAGCAGCTGGCCCTGCAGGAGGAACTGCTGGACCAGGAGAAGCAGCGGGCACAGCAGGATATGATGATCACGGCGCTGGCTTCGGATTATCGCAGCGTGTATTATGTAGATCTTGACGCAGACAGTTATCAATGCTTTCGCAGCGGCAGGGATGGGGATGATATCAGCAAAAGCGAAGAAGTGTCCTATATCAAAGCGTTTGAACAGTATGCTTCGCAGTATATTGACGAGGAATACCAGGAAGGCTTCCTGGATTTTATCCGCCCGGAGACGATACGCGCGGGGCTGGCGAACCAGTCGATCATCGCGTACCGTTACCTGGTGCGGCGGGACGGGGAAGAACGGTTCGAGATGCTGCGGATGGCGGGCGTGCGGCATATCGAGGAGCGGCATGACCGGATGATCCATGCTGTGGGCGTGGGCTTTACGGATATTGACGCAGAGATGCGGGATTCGATGCAGAAGAGCCAGGCACTGTCCGATGCGCTTCGGACGGCGGAAGAGGCGAGCCGCGCGAAGACGGTGTTCCTGTCCAATATGAGCCATGAGATCCGGACGCCGATGAACGCGATCATCGGGCTGGACAGCCTGGCCTTGCATGAACCGGGAATTTCTGATACAACGAAAGAATACCTGGAGAAGATCGGCAGTTCGGCACAGCATCTGCTCAGCCTGATTAACGACATTCTGGATATGTCGCGGATTGAATCGGGGCGGATGTCCATACGCAATGAAGCGTTCTCGTTTTCCAAGCTGCTGGAGCAGGTCAATACGATTTTCAGCGGCCAGTGCCAGGAAAAGGGGCTGGAGTACAACTGCCATATCCGCGGTTCGATGGACGAGTTTTTCATCGGCGATAATACAAAGCTGCGGCAGGTGCTGATCAACATTCTGGGGAACGCGGTGAAGTTCACGCCGGAAGGCGGCAGCGTGGATCTGGAAGTGGAGAAGACGGCGGGATTTGACGGGAAATCCACGCTCCAGTTCGTGATTCGGGATACGGGGATCGGCATGAGCCGTGAATACCTGCCGAAGATCTTTGAAACCTTCAGCCAGGAGGATGAGCTTGCGGCAAACAAATACGGGAGTTCCGGGCTGGGGCTTGCGATCACGAAGAATATCGTGAAGATGATGCACGGGGAGATTTCCGTGGAGAGCGAGAAGGGGAAGGGCACGGCGTTTACCGTGACGGTTACCCTGCAGGACTGCGCCCAGAAGCTGGGTGATGCGGATGATGAGATCGAAATCCGGCCGCAGGAGATGAGCGTGCTGGTGGTGGACGACGATAAGGTGGCGTGCGACCATGCGCGGCTGATTCTGGGGAATGCGGGGATTGCGACAGAGATGGCGCTCTCCGGGAAGGAGGCGCTGGAGATGGTGCGGCTGCGGCACGCGAGGCGGGATCCCTACCACCTGATCGTGGTGGACTGGAAAATGCCGGGGATGGACGGCGTGGAGACGACGCGCAGGATCCGGGAGGAAATCGGAGATGAATCACCAATTATTATCTTGACAGCATATAATTGGGATGACATACTGGATGAAGCACTCAAAGCCGGTGTGGACAGCTTTATTGCGAAACCGTTGTTTTCAAACAGCTTGCTGGAAGAATTCCAGACGGCACTGAAAAAGAAGCGGGAGGCAGCAGGCGAAAAGAAGCAGGAGAAGAAAAAAGCGCAGCTGGAAGGGCGGCGGATCCTGCTTGCGGAAGATATGGCAGTGAATGCGCAGATCATGGTCAAGGTCTTGCAGATGAGGCAGATGGAGGCAGAACATGCGGTGAACGGGAAGATCGCGGTGGAGCTTTTTGCAAACCACGAGCCAGGCTATTATGACGCGGTCCTGATGGATATGCGGATGCCGGAAATGAACGGCCTGGAAGCCACGATGGCGATCCGTGCGATGGCAAAGGAAGGCAGGCCGGATGCGGCGAAGATTCCGATCATCGCACTGACGGCGAATGCCTTCGATGAGGACGTCCAGCGGAGCCTGCAGGCGGGGCTGAATGCCCATCTGTCGAAACCGGTGCAGCCGACCGTGCTGTTTGAAACGCTGGAAAGTATGATTGAGTAGAGATTGAATGCGATATTGAAAGAGATATTGAAAGCCCCGTCCGGAACCGGTCGGGGCTTTTTGCGGCGATGCGCAGTGAAAATTCCTGGCAATGCCGGGCGCATTCCGCGCAGCGGGCAGGGGGGCATCCCCCCTGAAAAAAATGGGTTATCCCAGCTGGTAGAAGTCCAGGTCCAGGATCGCTTCGCCGTCTGCTGCAAACGTAATCCCTTCAGCGGATGGCTCTGTGTATATGGCTGCGGATAAGACGCGCCTGCCGCCTTCGATGAAGGCTTCCATGCTGAAGCGGTCCAGGATGAGGCGGAGGGAAAGGCCGGCATCCGGATCAAAGGACACGTCGCAGCTGCTGGTGTGCCGCAGGGCGCGGCGGGTGCCGGAGTTTGTCCGGTCGAGCGTCAGCCGCCCGGTTCCCGCACCCGTGTATTCCAGTACGAGAGAAGTATAGCAACCATGCCCTTTTGCGCATTGGATGGTGATGCGCTTGCAGTCCGGCTTTAGATGCAAAACGAGGGACAGATCCGCGACTCTGCCGGATACGCCTTCGAAGCTTGTTTCTTCGAGGATCCGTTTGCCCTGGAAGGAGATATGCCTGCTGCGGCAGGATTCCAGTTCCCGGATGGGCCATTGGCAGAGCCTGCCGTCTTGAAGCGATATTTCACGGGGGATGGACATCTGCCCGAACCATTTGTTTTCCCTGTCTTCGCGGCGGTGTCCGCAGGAATCCCAGTTCTGCAGCCAGCCGATTAAAACGCGCCGGCCGTCCGGTGTCTGGACGCTTTGGGGTGCATAGAAATCCAGCCCGAAGTCCAGTCCCTGCATCGTTTCTTCTGTAAACGCATCCGTTTCAGCGTCATAGCGTCCAAGCAGCGCAATTGCCGCGTGGCCGCCCGGCAGTTCCTTTCCGTCTGGCAGTGTGTCCTGCGGGCTGACGAGCAGTACGGCTTTGCCATCCAGTTCAAAGAAATCCGGGCATTCCAGCATTTTTCCGTAACGGCATTTGTTTTCGAAGAACACCTTTGAGAAATGCCAATCCAGTCCGTCAGTACTATGGAACAAAAGCAGCTGCCCGCTGCCGTCTGCCGGGCGGTTTCCGGTGAGGCAGCGGAAGCTGCCGTCATTTGCCTGCCAGATTTTGGGATCCCGGAAGTCTGCCGGGCTGGCACCTTCCGGGAGGTCTTTTTGGTCAAGGACAGGATTTGTGTCAAGTTTTTCATAATAGATTCCATCGCCAATGGCAAGACACTGGGTTTGGACATCCTGCATCCGTCCATCTTCGCGCGGCTTCTGCCGGACTCCGGTGTACATCAGAAGCTGCCGGCCATCCGGCAGGGCCGCGGCACTTCCGGAGAAGCAGCCGAAGCGGTCATATTCCTGGTCCGGCGCCAGTGCTGCGGGAAGGAACTCCCAGTGCAGCAGGTCTTTGGAACGGGCGTGCCCCCAGTGCATCGGGCCCCAGTCGGTGCCATAGGGATGGTATTGATAGAACAGATGGTATGTGTCATCATAAAAGGAAAAGCCGTTTGGGTCGTTCATCCAGCCGATCCGCGGGGTCAGGTGGAGGAGCGGGCGGTCTTCCGGCAGGATGTCGGTTTCGTGGGCGGCTTCGTAATCCAAAGCTTTTTGCAGTGTTTCGCTGGCCATGTTTTTTCGGAGCTCCTTTCTTGTTTTGCTGGAGGCGTTGTGTCTGTGTATTTGTCCGGGCGCTGGTATTTATCCCAGGTTTGCAAAGTACTGGTCCAGGTATTTCTGGTAGATTTCCAGATATTCGCCCAGCTTGTATCCGTCAAGTTCCTGGAGATACGCGTCCCAGTCCGCATCCGTGAAGCCGTTCATGATCCAGTCGGATTTACGGGCATTGATGGTTTTCACGATATCTGCCTGCAGGTCTGAAAGCTTTTCCGTATCTTCCTGGCTCATGAATACATTCGGATAGACGTATTTCGTGTGCATGTCCGGCGTATAGATGTCCTTGATCCAGTCCAGGCGGTACTGCGCGTCATCCGGGCAGGTGACATAGGTTCCATAATACTCGTCCAGGATTGCGAGCGGGCCGCCCACGCATTCTGCCTCGCGGACTTCCACCGGGGAAGCATCGCCAAGCGGTGCATGCTTGAGCATATCCTCGCCAGCCTTGTTCTTGCCCAATTCGAAGATATCGAATTCATCGTCTTCGCCGTAGGTTCCCCAGTTATTCTGCGGGGACTGGAACGGGTCATACATCTGGTCGATCCATGCACATACCAGCGCAGGCTCTTTGGCGACGGCAGTCACGACGCAGCGGCCGCGATCGAATCCGCTTGTGAACGAGCCGTTCTGCGGCGTGATATTTTTCGTATCTGCTTCCAGCGCTGGAAGCGGCTCCCAGTCTTCCAGGTTGTCAATATTTGCCACATCCCAGCTGAAGCATACGCCATACCGTCCTGATTTGCCCTTGGACACATAGGTGGACCAATCCTGGGTGAACGCCTCTGCATCGATCAGCCCTTGCTCATAGAGGGAATGCAGCCAGGTGATTCCTTTTTTGTACCCTTCCTGGGTGGCAGAGCAGATGACCTTTTTGTCATCCGTCACAGCGATATGCCGCCCGCGGTCCGCGTCCCCGTATCCGTCCCCGAAGCCGTTAATGAGGATGGCAGGATCCTGGTCCCCGTCATTGATGATGCAGGACATCGGGATAATGTCCCCGTCGATGCCAAATTCGGCCTGGAGCTTGGACGCGTTGTCCTTGAATGCCAGCAGCACGGTTTCCAGCTCGTCCGTGGTTTTTGGCATGGAAAGCCCCAGGAAGTCCAGCCATTTTTTATTGATGAAGCTCATATCCCCGACGGTCTGGATCGCGGTCTTTTCTGATCCCAGCTGTTCAATCCAAGGGAATGCCCAGATATGCCCGTTTGTATCCGTACACATCGTCCGGTATTCCGGAAACTTGTCAAATACAGCTTTGAGGTTCGGCATATAATTGTCAATATATTCTTCCAGCGGGATGATGATGCCCTGGTCCGCGTATTTCAGGAGGTCGCTGTCTCCAAATCCTGCGGTGAAGATGAAGTCCGGAAGCGTGGAAACATTGGCCATTTCCAGCGTGATCTTGTCGCCCCACTGGTCGTTTTGGATTGCGTTCCAGTTGATATGGACATTGGTCTTTTCTTCCATCCGTTTGAAGATCGTGCGCTTGTTCGGGTCTGATTCGGTGTTTGCCGGATAGCTGATCAGGCCGGTCAGGGTCTTCTGTGCTTTTTGCGGGAACGCCAGCTCCGATGTTTCTACTTGCTGCAGGGTGCCGTCATTCAGCTCTACCTTCTTCTGTTTCCCGCATGCCGTACCAGAAAGTACGATGCAAGCCATCAGTGCGCAGACGAGTAATTTTTTCATAATTTTTTCTCCTTTGTATTTTTGCTTCTATGCTGTTATTTAATTTCGAAGTTCCTGCGTCAGCCCTTGACGGAACCGGCCATAATCCCGGCGTCAAAGTATTTCTGGAAGAACGGATACATCACCAGAAGGGGTAGGCTGGATATAATAATTGTGGCATATTTCAAAAGTTCTGCAAGCTGTGCCCGCTGTGCGGTGCTTTGCATATCCGAGATCATGCCGCTTTCCGGCTGGTTCTGGATCAGGATGGAACGCAGCACCAGCTGCAGCGGCTGCTTCGCGGTGTCATTGAGGTAGATCATCGCGTCAAAATAACTGTTCCACATCCCCACGAACTGCCATAGGGCAAGCACGGCAATGACCGGCGCACAGACTGGGAGAAGGATGCGGAAGAAGTATGTCACTTCATTTGCGCCGTCTACCACAGCGGCCTCCTGGAGGTCTGCAGGAATACCCTGGTAATAAGTTCGGGCGATGATCATATTCCAGACGGAAAAGGCGCCGGGAAGGATGACTGCCCAGATGCTGTCCAGCATACCCAGATTGCTGATCAGAAGGTAAGTCGGGATCAGGCCGCCGCCGAAAAACATCGTGATGACGAATAGCGCGTTAAAAAATTTCTTGCCTTTGAAGTCTTTGCGTGACATCGGGTATGCAGCGAGCAAAGTAATAAAGACAGAAATTGCCGTGAATAACAGGGAGTATACCACGGCGTTCCGGAAGCCGATCCAGATCTGTGCATTGCTCATCACGCGCTCATATGCGGTTGTGGTCCATTTCGAGAAATCAAAGGTGATTCCCTTGTTCTGCAGCGTAATCGGATCCATAAACGATGCGACGATGATGTACACCATCGGTACAATGATCGCGACCACGAACATTCCCAGAAGGACATAGCCGATGATCATCAGCGTTTTGTCCTGGATGGAATATTTCGCAAACTGGCTTTTGGGTTTTTGTGTTTTTGTACGTTCCATCGTTAAATCCCCTTTCCATCATTCATTCGCTTGACAACGCCGTTTACCGCGAGCAGCAGGATGACATTGATGACGGTATTGAACAGACCAACGGCTGTGGAGAAGCTGTAATCCCCGTCCAGAAGGCCCTTCTTGTACACATAGGTGGCGATGATCTCAGAAGATTTTAAGTTCAGGTCTGTCTGCAGGGCATATGCTTTTTCAAAACCAATGCTCATAATATTTCCAGCAGAGAGGATGAACTGGATGACTACCATGTCCTTGATTGCGGGCCATTCCACGACCATGATCTGCTGGAGGATGTTCGCCCCGTCCATCCGCGCGGCTTCTTTCAGCTCCTTGCTGGCGTTTGAGAGAGCTGCGGTATACATAATGGATGCCCAGCCTGCTCCCTGCCAGATGCCGCTTGCGATATAGATCGTCCGGAATGCCTCCGGCATGGTCATAAAGTTGATCTGCGTTCCAAGCAGCAGGTTCAAAGGTCCGGTCACGGAAAGCAGGATGCGGACAATCCCGCAGAGTACGATCACGGAGATAAAGTTCGGCATATACAGGACCAGCTGGATCTTTTTCCTGATGCCGGTGCTTTCGATCCGGTTCAAAAGGAACGCGAGCAGGATCGGGATCGGGAAGCCCCAGAGCAGCCCGAAGAGGCTGAGCTTCAGGGTATTCGTAAGGTAGTTCATAAAATCCGGCGATGAAAGGAAACGCTCGAAATTGTGGAAGCCCACCCACTCACTTCCCAGGATGCCCTGGATCGGGTTGTATTTCTGGAAGGCGATCAGGATGCCGCCCATCGGCACATATTTGAACAGGAGCGTCAAAAAGAGTGCCGGAAACAGGAAGATGACGTATAGCTGCCAGTGCTGCCGGATATAGTTCAGCGTGCTTGTTTTTTCGTTCATGTTTTCATTGTTCCTCCTTTTCTTTGAAGCGGTGCCGGCAGCCAGCCGTCTATGATCTGCCAGGATTTTCGCGGTCGGTCTGTCTTTCCGGCGTGTTTGGCTGCGTGCTCGCCTTGTGAGATTGTGCATTTGCACACACACGCATGCCAGTTCCAAGTTCTTGTCTTTTTGTCGCGTTGTTGAGCTTGTGAAGATAATGTAGCAAAAAAATTTGCATATGTCAAGCGCAAAATGGTCATTTGCACACAAAAATAGTGCATAAGACAGAATTTTGTAAAAAATGCACGATTTGAAGCAGGCAGAATTGTGCATTAAAGCGAAAAACAAGAATGAAGGGGGAAAATGCAATTTTACATTTGACCAATTCTGAAAAAAGGTATATAGTAAATATTGGAAGTGCAGGAAAAAAGCTGCATCATGCATCAACGTTTTACTTCAGGGAGTTTGTATTATGAATCAGAATAAAAGAAAGGTAACCATATAGGATATATGAATCAGAATAAAAGAAAGGTAACCATACAGGATATTGCCGAGGCGCTGGGGCTGTCCAGGAACACGGTATCGAAGGCAATCAACAATACCGGCGGGCTGGCGGATGCCACCAGGGAAAAGATATTAAAAAAAGCGGCGGAGATGGGATACAAGCAGTTCTCGTATTTCCCGATGATGATGGAAGGGGCGCGGGAAGGCGGGCAGGAGGCAGGAGAGATGGCGGAGCCGGAAAAAAACGGCATTGCGTTGTTTACGACCTTCTTTATGGGAAATTCGCATTTTTCTTCCACGATGCTGGATTGCTTGCAGCAGCAGATCGGGAAGCGGGGATACAGCTTGTCGATGCACCTGGTATCAAAGGATGACCTGCAGCGGAAGACGCTTCCGGCATCTTACCGGCCGGAGCAGACAGCGGGAATCATCTGTTTTGAGATCTTTGAACCGGAGTATTGCCAGATGCTGGCAGATATGGAAATCCCGCTGCTCCTTGTGGATACGCCTGCGATACCGTGCTGCGAGGGGAAGATTCGTGCGGACGCGCTTTATATGGAAAGCAGGGAGCATATTTTTTCGTTTGTGCGGGAAATGGCGCGGCGTGGAAAGACGCGGATCGGATTCGTGGGAGAGCCGCTGCACTGCCAGTCGTTCTACGAGCGCTACTGCGGGTACAGGGAGGCGCTGAGGTATTTGGGGCTTCCGGATGGGGAGAAATACTGCATTCTGGGGAATCCGAAGGATCTTCCGGAGGAAGCGGGTATTGACAAGGGGGACTACCGGGGGTATGTGGCATATATGTTGGAGCGGATGGAGGAGCTGCCGGATGTATTTATCTGTTCCAATGATTTTTCTGCGATGGATATCCTGCTGGCATGCAAGAAGCTGGGGATTTCGGTGCCGGAAGATGTCTGTCTCTGTGGATTCGATGATGCGCCGGAGGCGAGTGTCCTGACGCCTGCATTGACCACCGTGCATATCCACAGCCAGAGTATGGGTGTGCTTGCGGCGGCGATGCTGTTGTCACGGATCCATGAACCGGCATCATATTATTATGCAGTGCATACGGAAAGCTCGCTGGTGTATCGGGAGTCTACGGGGGATTTTTTGTGAGGCGGGGTGCACCCGGCAAAGCCGGGGAACCCCGTGTGGCGAGCCGGGTGGATCTTCATCACCCGATTTGGTTTGTACAATCAGGAGGATTTTGATATGGAACGTATGTTTAGCACGGATAATCTGGTGATGCAGTGGATAACGAAGTTTGCCTGTGCAGCGTATCTGAATGTACTATGGCTGATATGCTGTCTGCCGGTTGTCACAGCAGGTGCGTCCACGACGGCGCTGTTCTATGTGGCGGAGCGGATGGCGCGGGATGAGGAAGGCAGCATTGCGCGGGATTTCTTCCGCTCGTTCCGGCAGAATTTTAGGCAGGCGACCGGGATCTGGCTGATCCTGCTTGCGGCCGGGGCGCTCCTTGGGGCAGATGGCTATGTGCTTTGGCACCTTCGATATACGAACGGCTTCTGGACGATCTGCCTGGCGGTACTGTTTGCGGCAGCCGGGGCCTATGCGGTCGTGCTCATGTATATCTTCCCGCTTCTGGCGCGGTTTGAAAATTCCACGAAAGAAATGTTCAAAAACGCGCTGATGATAGGCGTGCGTTATTTATTTTGTACCGTGCTGATGGCTGCAATCTATGCGGCTTTCGCGTTTCTCGTTATTGCGGTCTTTACGCCTGCGTTTGTTTTTGCGGGTGGTGTCTGCGCGCTGCTTTGTTCGGTGCTGCTGCGGGGGATTTTTGATCGATGCGTGGTGGCAGAGGATATCCGGCCGCGCGGCGGGATCGAAGGATAGCAGGCACATAGGGGGTGCAGAATCATGAAACACCGGATGGAAAATTTCTGGTACCATTACAAAGGCATGGTGGTTGTTTGCAGCGTGGTTTTGGCATGTGTGTTGTCATTTGCACATGAAAGAATGACGCAAAAGCAAAATTATCTGTATCTGGCACTGGTGAACGTCTCGGCGGGGGATATGTTGTCGGAGGCACTGACCACGGGTTTTCTGGAGACGGAGCATGTGGACGCCGGTGCGCAGCAGGTGGCTTTTTTGAATGGGCTTCGTCTTGTGGGGCAGGAGGCTGTGGAAGGGCAGGCGGGAACGGACAGGCAGGCGGGTATGGAAGGCCAGGCATCTATGGAAGAGTGGGAATATGCAGAGGCTTCGCAGATGAAGCTTCTTGCCGCGCTGGAGACGAAGCGGCTGGATGTGGTGCTGATGGACCGGGAAGCGCGGGATGCCTTCCTGCAAGGCGGGTATCTGGAAGGGGGAGCGGCAGTGGATGTTTCAGACGCACCCGCGCTGCGCCGGGCAGGGATGTCCGGGAAGGTGTATCTGGGCATCCCGAAGAGTTCACCCAGGAAGGAGCGTGCGCAGGTGTATGCGCAGAGGCTGCTGTCCGGGGAAATATAGGGGAGCCGTGCGGAGGGGATTCGCAGGGGCACAGACGCACTTTCGTTCAAAAAAGTGCGTCTTTTTTCGTGTTTTCGTTCAAAGCGGCAGGCATCAAATAAGGATGCCGTCCAGATGGTCACATTCATGCTGGATGATCTGGGCGATGTGCCCTTCATACTCCTGTGTATGTTTCTGGAAGGATTCATCGAGGTACTGCACCTTGATTTTCTTGAACCGCCGTGTTTTCCGGACACCCTGCAGGGAGAGGCATCCTTCCTCGGTCTGGTATGGCTGGGATTTTTGGATGATGGCCGGATTGATCATGACCACGTCTGAAAGTCCCATCGATACGATGATCATCCGTTTTCTGTATCCGATCATATTTGCGGCCATGCCGACGCAGGATTCCCTGTGGGCGGCAAGCGTGTCGTGCAGGTCCTGTATGATCGGGCGGTCTGCTTCGGTTGCTTCTTCGGATTT
Source organism: uncultured Lachnospiraceae bacterium (assembly GCA_902797565.1). Lineage (GTDB taxonomy): Bacteria > Bacillota > Clostridia > Lachnospirales > Lachnospiraceae > Weimeria. The sequence continues at coordinate 183 of CADBTO010000213.1, read as the reverse complement.
CTGGCCGAGGAATAAAACATCTTTCATAATGGGCTTTACCATAGTTTCTCCTTTGTGTTTGATTGCGCTGCCTGTTTGGGAAAACACCTGAAGTATAACAGATAAAAAACGGGAATGCAACGGGCGGGGCAACTTGACTTTCGGAAGAGGCCGGGGTATGATAAGGGAAAAGATTAAAAAGGG
>CADBTO010000212.1 GCA_902797565.1 uncultured Lachnospiraceae bacterium | reverse complement strand
TTCAGATTCGGCTTTCGAACCAGATCCGCATCCGACTGGTACTGGAAATCCTCCATGTTCCATTGCAGAACTTTCGCAAACATCCGTTCGTACTCATGTTTTCGATATTCCTGGTTCACACCGCTTGCAGCAAGGTTCTGTATCGCGATCTGGGTGCGCTGTGCTGTTTCTTCCTCATCATAGGTGCTATACGCAAGCGCAAGCTCCTTTTTCTTTTCGAGCTGATCTGCAGGAAGATCTGTTTCGAACTGCAGTTCGCTTGCTGCCTCCTGCTTTCTGCGGAAGATCTCCTGTGTTTTCCCCACCGCAGCAAAGGCCATTTCATGGCGGCTGTTTTTTGTTTTGAACCCCCATTTCCGGGAAGAACGCTTCTTCAACCCAATGCTCTTTCCATGATGGATCTTTTTATGATAATCATCATATTTGTCCGTCACTTTCTCCTTCGGAACCAGTTCTTCTTGAATGTCTTCTTCGCGCAGCGCCTCCTTCAGCCCCATCTGCATCCCCTGCGCTTCTGTCCAATCCGATACATACTGGTAGCGATACGCTCTTTCCCGCATGACGTCCTTCTGTTCCGTTTGCCGCTGCTGCGCTGCATGCTGCCTATTCTGCTCCAAAGACAGCTCCACTCGCCTAAATGACATACGAACCTCCTATATATCCGATCCCATTCTTAAATCGTACGGATCGCGTATATTTCCTGCTCCTCCCGCCGGAAAAACTCCTCTCCTCCAAAGACCAGTCGGATCAGATCCAAAATCCGGGAATTGACGGCAACAAAGGAGAGATCATATTCGTTCCATCCCTCCCGTTCCACCGTTTCAACCAGCTGCTGAATCAACCGGATCGGCAGTACGGCAGACTTCCCCTCTGCCAGAAGCAATTCGATCCGGATCTCCTCCTCATAGAGGGATGCCGCAAGCATCCCGTCCACCTTCCCATTCGCAGAAAAAGAAACAAAAGACAGACTGTCCATGCAAAGCTCCAGCAGCTCGCGCAGCTCCCTTGCTTCCAGAAAAGCAGCCACTTCCCTCTTCCGCTGTATATCCAAATGATCCATGCAAAAGATATTGGCAGGCCTGCGGCCTTTTTTCTTCTGGAAGTTCGATACAAACTTTTCTGCATCCAGGATCTTCTGGCATGATTCTTTCAAAAGATGGGGGCCCGGCAGAACCAGAAACCCGTGCTTTTCCAGGAAGAAGCCAAGCCCTTCGCAGCAATCCAGAAAATCCATCTCCAGAACCCTGCACCCCATGCGCCTAGAAACACGAACCGCAGCATCAAGCAGCAGGCTGGCCGCGCCCAACCTCCTATGGTCAGGCGCAGTAAAGATCGACTGGATGCTCCCTTCCGCTCCTTCCTTCCCCGAATAATCGACCACGCACGCAGCCACCGGTATCCCTTCGTCTATTGCTCCAAGCATCAGCCGGTCGCTTTTTTGTGCCAAACCGCCAAAAATCATCGGCTGGAAATACGCCAGGTTTTTGGTTTCAATGCCGGTAATCTCCATATACAAGCTCCTTTATTATGCCTTTTTCATCTGCATGTACGTCTTCAAGTCCTCCTCCAGATGGGCGCACAAACCATCCGGCTCATACAGTACTTTCAGTACTTCATCTGCCGCCTGCTTCGTTGCTTCCACATCTTCGCGTGTGGCAAATTGATACGCAACCAGGCAAGGCATGGAAGACCCCTTGCCCCATACACTGACGTCCATATACCGGTTCACGTGGTGGTTGATATACATCGACAAAGATCCCGACAGGTGGTCCGCAGCGAAGAAGAAACGCTCCTTCTTTTTCTGATCCCCGCCAAAATCCATCGCCTCGTAAACGGATTTCTCCGCGTTGAAAAGATTCTGGATGTTCAGCATGACCTTGATCATCCGAACCGATTCGGCGGGATGGGCGAACAGCCAGTCCGCATTCAGCCAGTCCTCGGTCAGCTGGTCTGTCTGCTCCAGAACCGCATCCGCAACCTTCAGCAGCGCCTGCTCCCGCGTCTGCTCATCCAGCGAACAGTATTCATCTAAAAGCTGCTGGTTGTACTGCTCATTCAAAACGTCCTGCCGGGTTGCCGCAACGCCGCGCTTGTCCCGGTTCACCGGCTTCATCAGGAATGCAATCCCGCGTACATCCAGATGCCCGGAATTGATCTGCGGATGCAGCTTCAACCATTTCTGCTTGAATTTTTCATACTGGTACATATAACGGGGCGTCATATTCCCTTCGCTATACTGGAAGGAATCCAGGAAGAACGCCTCCTGCACTTTTGCCTGCTTCTCCGCTTCCTCCCGGTCTATCACCGGATCCAACATCGCATGCGTCGTACGCTTCTTCTCATCCAAAAACGCCCTGTGATCCCAGTCTTCCCGCGCCTCTTCAATCTTCTGACGCTGTCTGTCCTTCTCCTCTCCATAGCGATGCAGGATCTCCTCCGGTGCCATCGCCTGCGCAGCATTCCGGAATGGCATTTTCACATTCTGATTGGTGCAAAGCTTCTCATCAAGTTCTCCGCAGAGTTTTCCAACTGCAAGGATCCTTGCTTCCAGTTCCGGTTCCACATAGATGAACTGCTTCCTGCAGGCAGCAAGAAGCGCCTCTGCATTCGCACCGCGCTGCAGCAGCTTATAACGTTCGACTGTCTCCTGTGATTCAACCTGCGTATACCCATCCGGCGAAAGCAGGCGCACAATATCCTCATCCGTCAGTGCCTCAAACTGCTGGACGATCCCGGCCAGCTCCTCCTTCTCTTTGGGCAAAGAAGCGTCATAGACCGCCTTCAGCCTCAGCTCTTTTTCACCCAGAAACGCGGCAACATTCGGCGCTTTGTGCTCATAAATATGCTCGCGCAGTGCCAGGAAGTTCCGCAGGCTTGTCACATCGTCATAGAGCTTCCGTGCCAGACGGCGTACTTCATCTGTCATTTCAAACGACTCCCGCTCGCCTGTCATCAGATCCGCGCCCCCGGCCAGATCCAGCTGGCCAAGTGTCTCCATAACCGCCATGAACTTTGCTTCGATCCCCTGATGGAGCACGTTAAGCGGGCTTCCCTCTTTGATATCCGCCTTCGCCCGCGCCACGGCCTGTGTAAATTTCGTACTCGTATCATCCGTCCGCCCGCGCAGCCTCTTATACATGTCCGTCAGGGAAGCCTCTGCCGTCTGCTGATGCTTTGCGTCCTTAATCCTGTCTTCGATCAGCTTTGCCCCCACTGCAGCCAGAAGATCCATCCGAAGTTCTTCCTGCATTCCGGGCAGCGACGCTTCCTGCAGGATCGTCTGCGGATCCAGCCAGGACGCGGCCTGGACAATTGCAAACTTTTCTGTCGCTAATCCCGCAACCAGCTTGCGCCACTCCTCCGCCGGCATATCCTGATGCTGCGCAAACCATTGCTTCCCCACCTGGATGTTCTTGCGCCGCTTTGCCTCCCCTACCGCAATATTCCCGGTGCTTCTCTCGCAATCAAGGAACCGGCCCAGATAGGTATGCCCATAATTCTCCCCATTTTCTTCTATCTGCACCAGCTCATCCACATGTTCGAGCCAATCCTCATCCCGCTCGAGCAGCATCCGTGAATGCTTCTGCTTCAGTTCTTTTTCAATGGCACCCTGCAGCATCTGCACACGCTCCCAGCACGCACCAATTTCCTCCGGTTCCACCACATCCTCCAGCTGCTGCTGCAGAAACTCCGGCCGAAGTTCCATGATCTGCTTTGCCAGCGCTTTGTCCATATAGGGAATCAGAAGCTGCCCCTGCTCCCCCACCATCCGCGTCATATAGCTGCCATACATGCGCGGGTCTTCCATCTCCTCTTTTTTGTAGATACCAAACGCAAGGTTGTTGTCAATTCCCATCACAGATTTCAAACGCCCCTGCTCATCAGACTGGACGAAATAATTCCCCATATGCCGATCCTTCTGGCCGATGATGAAATCCGCAATCTGAAGGCTGATGATATCCTTGACGAAGCCCCCCGTCAGCTTCTCCTTCATCTCCTCTTGCGTATATTTGACGTTTTCATACGCAGAGGGATTCTCCTCCAGATGATCCACTGCCTGATCCAGCTTCTCATCCAAAAGCTTCGAGGCAAACCCGTTCGCCACCTCCCCTTTTGCCTTCTGCATCAGATACCCTTTTGTCTTGTGCTTTCCATACTTAATCGTTGCCTTCTCGCTTCGGGCAAAGAGCCGCCCGATTCCAAGCATGCTCGCGACCCGGGAAGACCCCACATCACGCACTGGAATGTCCACGAACTGCTTTCCCCGTTCTTCCCGTGTCTTCATATGGAGCGTACTGATATTTGAAGACTCGGTGTTCAACGCAGATGCCTGTGTCGACCAATACTTCTGGAACATGACCAGCTCCGGGTCGTCATCCGGAAGATCTTTCGGCCTGGATGCTTTTTTAATCAGATCTTTCTGCGTAGATACCAGAATCATCCCATCGTTTGCAAAGGCTCTCAGCGCCACCTCCTTTGCATCTTTATAGGCAGCGTCATAATCCGCGTATATCTGTGCATCCTTTTTTACTT
>CADBTO010000211.1 GCA_902797565.1 uncultured Lachnospiraceae bacterium | reverse complement strand
CCAAACACAAATTATCCAGAGAAAACCACGTTTTCTTGACTTTACTTCACAAAAGGCTTACAATATAAACATCAGTTTATTTTCCAACAACTCCTACGAAAGGCAGGCAAGAACTTGGAGCATACTCGCCGTCATGATTTCCCTGAACGATAACGGAAAAGACGACCAGGCACCCATCATCTGATTGCTCAGTGCATTACTTTCCACGACCAAAACCGTGGAGTGCAGAAAACAGATCCTGGAAGATGAATGCAACATCCCGATGACAAAAAATATATCTTCCCGATGCCTGCAGCCTGTGCAAACTTTGCGTTCTATCTGTCTCTTCTTCGTTTGATCGTCTTTTGAGGCTGCCATTCTGTCCCAAGCTTTCTTTGAAGATTTGGAATATGATGATCCAGGCTCCAGATTTCTACACCCTCTGCTGTTCCAAATACCCTTTCCCGAAACATCACCCGTACCTATCTGCATATCTGCACCAATCTCACCAAATCTTTCGGAGATGAATCCAATCTGCTCTTCCGTCAACCCGTCTATACAAAGCATCCACGGTGCTCAAGTGCCATTTACTACCTCGCTTGCCCGTTTTTTCCCAAAAAGCTACACGCGTACGGCCAATTCAAAACCCATATTATTTGATTGGTGCCATGATCTTATACTTTCTTTCGATAGGAGGGTGCGGACATTTTCCTGTTCCTGCCGCTTCTTTTAATAGGTGGAAGGGCTTTTTTCCCGCCTTTCAATTTGTGACAACACTGTTGGCACAAATTACTCGTTCTTTTATTTTGAACATTTCACTCTCAAAATGCATATAAAGAACACCGTTGTACGACATAAACACACCTCCTCAACACACCACATTCACTGGCTTCCCCGCAAAAAACCCCGCAATCGCATCCGCCACACCCTCTACCAGACGCTGGCGGGTTTCCATTCCTTTCCATCCCATATGTGGTGTCATAAGTACATGATCCATTTGGTACAATGGATTTTCTTCCACCGGTGGTTCTGTTTCCTGTACATCCAGGCCTGCCCCGGCGATCCTGCCTTCAGAAAGCGCGCGGATCAGCGCTGCCTCATCGACCAGGGCGCCCCTTGCTGTATTGATCAGGAATGCGGTTGGCTTCATTAAAGACAACGCCGCCTCATCCAGCAAATGATAGGTCTGGTCATTCAACGGACAATGCAGAGATACAACATCACTATCCCGCAGCAGCGTTTCCAGCGGCACAAACCGCAGGTTCTCCTGGTCTTGACGTACCGTCCTCGTATGGCACAATATCTCCATATCCATCGCCTGTGCCACCCGAATAACCTGACGGGCAATATTCCCGTAACCAATCACCCCCAAAGTCTTTCCATTCAGCTCCATATGCGGCACCTGCAGATGCTCTGTAAAATTGCTCCGGTCACCGCGTTCCAGCATCCGGACCTGGATCTGCACCATGGACGCAAGATTTAGCATCATCATGATAGCCGTATGTGCCACCCTGTGGGAACTATATGCCGGGACATTGCAAACCGCAATACCTTTTTTGGTCGCAGCCTCAATCGCAATATTATTGTATCCCGTCCCGGCCTCACAGATCAGCTTCACACTTTCCGGAAAACGCGCGATCATTTCCGCCGTAACTGGAAGCTCTTTTGTCACAACCACACAGGCGTCCTGAATCCGCTCCAGAATCTGCTCCGGTGTGCTGTCTTCGTATACGGAAACCTCTGTGGAAAGGACGCTAAAGTCCAGCCGTCCATCATAATCCATCTTTCCTGCATTCAATACTACAACTTTTTGATCTGTTTTCATTTTCATTAGCAACCCCTTTTCTGTTACCACTTCCGAAATACCTTCCGCAGCTTCCGGTCTATATCCAGCCTGGTCTCCCTGCATTCCTTCGGATACTTCCGCCCGGCACGAAACGCTGCGCCTACCAGCAGGCTCCCGCCTACGGGCAGCATCATTTTGAGCATGGATTCCGGAAATACAAAATGTGTCCCATGCTCGTAGAGCAATGCTTTGAACCTGCAATGATGCGGCCTGTTTTTCAATCGTTCCCCCATACGCCGGATGTATTTACATGTATCCCACAGCACATCATCCTCGGCCCCGATACACAGAACTTTCCCTTGGATTTTTTCAACCTTGATCTTTTCTTCTTCACGAACCGGATGCATCCGTTCAGATTCGTCAAACAATGAACGGGAGGCAACCAGATCTTTTCCTGCTCTGGAAGCCTCTTTGATCTTTTGCCAATATTCCGGATGACGGTATGCATAAGGCAGATACGGAAGTGGTTTGCCCTTCCAGGATATAGAAGACTCATTATCGCCCGGACGTTCCCTCATCCCGTCCTTCCCGTCACGATAAAATCCTTCCATCACAAAATCCGATGGAGAAATTGCGATCGTCAGGGATATTTCGGGATAATAGGATGCCGCAGCAAGCGCCAGCATTCCTGTCGTTGAAGCCCCAATGATTCCGATTTTTCCGCAGCCTTTATCCTGAAGGATCTTGATTGCTTTTCCAAATCTTTCCAACGGGTAATTATGATGCCCGTAATCCTTCTTTGCAGGAGCCATTGCCATGACATGACACCCCTGCTGATGAAGCCACCTGACCCCGGATACCGCCATCCTGTCATCCACGGCATCGCCGAGCATAAGAATGACACCCTTTTCTGAAGGAACCGGACATTCATAGCATGCACCATACAATCCGTCTTTATCCGCTGAAAAATACTGCCTTTTCATCTTTTTGTCCTTTCAATCGTCATCGTTCCTGCCAGAAGTTTCAGCACATCATCCCTGTCCTTGAATGTAACAAAATCATTCGCAAAGCCCTTCGTTTCCACCATCACTTCCAGCCCTTCCATCAATTCTGCCACGGTCTTCGACACACCCCGGTAACGTTTTGGATTGTATATGGCCCCGACTCCCTTGGACGCATAACCGTTGTTCCGCAAAACAGTGCGTATTCGTTTTACCCCCTGTAATGTCCCAGTACTGTATGTTATACTAGTTCAAACACATCCTAAGAACCGGATTCTTCGATATTTCAATTTTTTGAGTAATTCCCTCGGATCACATCCCTAGTCATAATATGCACAAAGCATCTGCGCCGCATAAGATTTCCCGAAACGCCGCTCCATCCCTTGTCCACGATGCCCGAACGCCATACTGCCCTTCTCTTCCAGTCTAGTATTTCTTAATAAGATACGCTCCACGGATTTTTTTGTCAAGATCAAGAAAAAGGGGGGTAACGATCCCCCTCTTCGCCGCGAACCACCAGTCAGTTTCCCCGTTTTTCCTATCGACAGCTTTACAAATCGCAGTAAGCCATCGTCCGGCTATTCCAGGATTTTTCTCTGTGCATCCCGTCACATAAAAAAACAGGCGGTATGATGCCTGCTTTTTTATATTGATATACCGAATGCCAAACACTCCTGCGTCTCGAAGTACATTGCCCCACTTCATCAACTCATTTCAGTTTAACAAACACTTTTTCATCTGTCCAGATATTCGATGTATACTCCAGTTCCAGACTCTTCACTCCATCCGGAACCGCATACAACGTCGAAAATGAAACATTGCGTCCGGAAGAAAGATTCGCATTTACAAAATCACCCGTATCTTCCGTCACATACTGTTGTTCGCACTTCGTATTATCCGCATAACAATCAAAATCGGAAATGCTTACAAACTTATCCCCGCTATCAGCCGTATTCTCAAATGTGAAATCAACCTTCACATAATGATACCCATCATCCAATTTATAAAGACCGTATTTATCATCCTTCAGCTTATACTTCAGATCAGCATCGTTTACGGTTACTTTCAGTCCCTTGGCTTCAAAAGAACCGCCTACCTTTACGACCTCTTCGCCATTTTCATTACTTTTCTCCTCTGTTTCTGCCTTGCCCGTTTTCTTTGATGCTTCCTTTTTTGCAGCCCCGGAATTATCTATTTTTGCATCCTTCCCCCCATCTCCACCACCTGCAGCAGCACCAATGATTCCCAACACGACAATCACAGCCACTGCAATACCAATGATTTTTCCAATCCCACCCTGCTTTGCCCCACAGTTCGGACACATCTTGGCAGATTTCGCGATTTCCCTGCCACAAGCCTTGCAATTTTTCATAGAAGCCATTTTCTCCCTCCTCACTAATCGCCGTATATCCTCAGACCGCAAACTCGTTTTTCTGAAGCACACGGCAATTCCACCACATTGTTTCCTGCAACAGCCTTTCCCGTGCGGCATCCCACTGGGACGCCGCCAGAAAAGACCTACAAGAAACCAAAAAACGAGGTGCTGGCAAACCACACCAACACCTCGCGTCTATACGAAGGGTACAGAAAATAGACAGGGAATGCACCCGAAAAGGCGCAGTCCTGCCCCCCATGGCAAATACACCAAAAACTCCCGAAAAAGCTTGCAAAACGCCCGTATATCAAGTAGAATATCCCTAGTGTATCGCAGATTGGTTCTGTATCGTGTGGCACCGTGAATGCCATACCTTGTCTTGCGGAGTTGGCGCTCCGCAAGATGGTACACGTAAACACCTATCTAGTTTTTGATTTCTATGATTGTCAGATTAGCACAGATTTCTCAGAATATCAACAGGATTTTTTGCTTTTCCTGCAAAATATCCTGTTTTTGTTTTAATTTGAGAACGTTCTTCATTTTTCATG
>CADBTO010000210.1 GCA_902797565.1 uncultured Lachnospiraceae bacterium | reverse complement strand
TTCCACCGGTTCCACTTCCACCGGTTCCACTTCCACCGGTTCCACTTCCACCGGTTCCACTTCCACCGGTTCCACTTCCCATAGAAGAAGCGGATACAGTACGAATGCACCAGTGCGCTGGCACACTGGAGACCAGAAGCAGCGCGATGATGGCTAAAATTGAAAAGAAAAGCTTGTGTTTATTCATGCTTTCAGCTCCTGTTCCACTTCCTGGACGATCCGCTCGCGAATTGAGGCGATCATCCGCTCATATTGCTCCTGCCCCATCAGCATCGCCAGCAGCTTCTCGCCATCCGGCAGGGGCGCTGCGCTGCCGGCGGGCGCAGATGCCGCTTCAAAGGAAGACGCTGCGCCAAAGGACGCCGCAGGTGCTGCCTCGAAGGAAGACGCTTCGTCTGCCGGCGGGTTTACGCCGCCTCCAAACACGAAGGTCTCTTCAAACTCCGCGTCCTCCCATGCTGTGTCTAACGCCGTTTCTGATGCTGTGTCTAACACTGTTTCTGCTGCAGCTGCTTCGCTCGCAGCCGCTTCCGCCTCGTCCCCGAATACCAGGCGCTTGCCGTCGATCATAATCGGCTCAAGTCCATCTGCCTCCTCGCCTTCCACACTGAAGGAGATATTCGAAAAGGCGATCACATCCGATGCCCGCTCTTCCTCTTCCTCTTCGAGGATCTGGCGCAGTGCCTCTTCTTCGCGGAACTGGATGTTCCTTGCCCTGCTTTCCCGTACAAACTGCTCCCATTTCTCCCTGCCCACGCGGCCCACGAAATACCCGTTTTCGCAGCCCTCTTTTTCAAACAGCTCCGAAAGGTCCGGCCCCACATCCACCAGGAAGGAGCTCCGGGACTGGGGGCTTAAAATCATAAATGCCTGGCCGCGCGGCGCATGCTGGATTTCCTCCTGCTCCTGCTCATTGATGCCGCCGGCTTTCTCGTACAGGGCACACAGGTCTGTAATGTCGCTGGCAGCCAGCGGGAAGATCAGGCTGTACTGGCAGGCGTTGATGATCGCGGCAGATTTCTGCACCAGCTGCTCATTTCCCATGAAGTCCTTGATGTTCTGCGTGATAACGATCTGCATCCCGTTGTATTTCCGGATCCGCTTCGCCAGCTGGTACATAAAGTCCAGCGCAATCGGGTAGCGGCTGTCGATGAACACATGCGCTTCATCAATCACGACGACCACTTTCCGGTCCAGCCCGTAACGTTCATTATAATCCCGGTTTTTGATGATCTCATGGTTGATAAACTTCAGGACCAGCAGCATCTGTGCATTCGCGACCGTTTCGTTCCGGCCCGCAAGCAGAGACTGGAAATTGAAGACCGTGAAGTTCGACTCCGCGGTGATCGTGGACGGCCCGTTCCAGATCCCGGCATTGCGGCCGCCCTCGGCAAACTTGCCGACATAGTTGATCAGCGTGCGCAGCGTGGACTTCAAATACTCATTTTCATTCTTTTCAAACTCCAGCAGGACCTGGTCATAGACATCGTCAAACGTTGGATAATCCCCCGGTGAAAGCCTGGAAAGATCCGTATCCTGGAAGATCCCCCGCGCCGCATAGGCACGCTCTACGAGTGTACTCAGGTACTCCAGCGCATCCCGGTCACAGTCCGGCAGGATCTCGCGCAGGAATTCCTCCAGGAACTGCATATGCTGCGCATAACTGGAAGAAGCCCCGCCGCTCTCCCCGTCTGCATCATCCAGGTCCGTCATAATATGGAAGGGATTGATCCTCCCCTGCGAGGCATTTCCCACATTGATCAGCCTGCCATGCAGGTTTTCTGCCAGCGTGGCATACTCGTTTTCCGGATCCAGGATGAAGATCTTCGCGTCCTCGCTCGCAAGGTTTGCCAGCAGGGATTTTGCGGCATAGGATTTCCCGGAACCGGATTTCCCGATGATGACCATGTTGGAGTTCACGCGTTCCGAATCCCGCCGGAAAAAGTCGATGCAGACCGGGACATCGCCGCGCCGCCCCAGCATCATCCCCCCCATATCCGATACATAGGGGTTGATCCATGGATACATTGCGGCAACCGTATTCGAAGGCATGGGACGGGCACAGGATGCGATCGGGTCATATGCCGAAACCTGTGCCCCGACAAACGCATCCAGCTGGCGGTGCTTCATCGCGCTGAGCGTAAAACCATTCTCCCGGTAAATCCGCCGCACCATCTCCTGCAGGTTTTCCACCTCCGGAAGCAGCAGATCCTCCTGCTCTTCCTGCCCCGCAGCCAGGCCCTTTGCCTTCTCATACACCGCCACGAAGATATTCACTTCCAGCAGGGTCTCGTTCTCCTCCTGCAAAAGTTCCAGAAGGCCGGAGAGGCTTTCGATCGACGCTGCCAGTTCCAGCTGCCTGGATTCCTTGCTGTTGTTCATCGAAAGCCTGCCCTTCAGCTCTTCCAGGGAACGGTCCACGTCCCGCACCGCCTTGTCCCGGTCAACCGGCCGCGCCTTGACCACGACTTTCGTCGCGGGAATTTCCATGACCTTTGTCAGCCATGCATTATCTGCCGCACTGGGATATCCACGCACGAGATAATGCCGTGCTGCCAGGCTTCCGACTTCCACATAATCCGGCCGGACCTGCACCTGTTCGGGCATCGCCCAGAATGTGATATCTTCCGCCTCCATCTCCGCGATATCCCGTTCCTCGAAATCGGAACCGTTCGTATACTTCAGGAATACGGCCAGCTCCATCGTACCCAGCCGCCTTGCCTGCACATGGTTTGCAGCCAGCGTCTGGACCGCCTGCTTCGCCTGTTCGATCAGCACTTCCTGCTCCTTGTCAAACAGGGCTATATAATAGGAAGGAGAAAGGATTTTGTCCCGGTAGCACAGCTCGCGAAGCTGGCGGATCCGGTCAAATTCAACCTGGACCCGCACCTTGTACTCTGCCTCGTCAATCCGGTTCTTTTCAAATGAAAGGCGCAGCGCCTCCAGCTTGTCATACGCGCATTCCAGATCGTCATCATAACGGATCGGACGGTCCAGCTTAATGATATTGGCGGCGTACCGCGGCGGCAGGGAGCGCAGGACGGCACCCACGCCCCATTCGATCGAAGCGGTTTTATCCTTGTCGCTCATAAAACGGTATTCCACCGGATCGATCGCAAGCACCGCGCCAAAGTACTGGCCGCCGTACTCAATGCAGCCTGCACGGATCCCGGTAAACGGCATCAGCTCATCCATCAGATGCGCGGGCCGGAACAGTTCCCCAAGTTCCGCTTTCCAGCCGCGGCCGCTGCGCCCGCTTTTGATACGCGAAACGAACGATTTGATACCCATTCCTGCCGATGCTTCTGCCCCGTTTCCCTCACTTGAATCCTTTTCTTTAGATTCCTTTCCATATTCCTCCAGAAAATCCCTGCCAAGCACACCGATCGCTTTCTCGTAGAGCATATCATCCGTATAGACGCGCTCAAAATGCTTCGGCAGCACCAGGTAACGGAGCGTCCGCAGCAGGCGCTCATAGGTGGGCTCCCCGTCCGTAATCCGGACCATCAAAAAACCCGCCAGTGCGACAATGCCCACCAAAAACGGAATCTTGTATGGCATCGTGGAAATAAAGACATATACGGCAACCAGGCCCAGAACCAGGCCCACTGCAAGATCGGAAACCCGCACGCCTTTGAATAATTCCAACTTGACCTTTGTATCTCCCGGTATCAGCCGCATAAAACACGCTCCTTCTATTGCCTTCTATTGCCTTATATGGTCTTTTTCACAGCCTTCCGGATCTCTTTTCCGAGGCTCTTGCTCAGGGTCTTGCTTAGTGTCTTGATTTCATAGGAACCTAATACGGATCCGGGATTGGATTCCGTAATCAGTTTTGCCAGGATCGTGCTGGCCCGCCGGGCTGCCTCGAAGGCCCCAAGGATCAGAAGCAGCTTCGCCGTCTGGTTCAGGACCGGATCTTCAAACAGCTGCAGCCCCATATCCAGGATGATTGGTACAAACAGGATGATCAGCTTCATCGGAATCACGGCCGCAAACACCGTCAGCGCCTGCACCAGAAACATCCGGATCCATGCCCGCGTCCTTGCGCCGTCGTCAAACGGCATGATCGCAAAAAAACCGGGAGAGATAATATACAGGAAGATCATCGAAAAAATCCGGGTAATACAGTTGAAGATCATGACCACCAGAGAAAAGACCACTTCTGCTGCAGACAAATATAATATGAAGAAATTGACCTTGGAAAGATCAAAGGACGCACTGACTGCCTCCACATCATAAATGCTTTTCTTTCCGGTATAATAATCGCCGCGCAGCGCATCGGAGACATCCGGCGCTTCGTTATACCGTGTGTTCCGCGCCGCATCCATGGTATTTAACAAAAACAGGACCGTATCAAAAGAAAGCGATGCTTCGGTATTCGCATCATCCACAGTGGTGCCCTGCAAAAGCGGCAGCTTCTGGTTCTTCCGGAGGATGTCCATCGCCTGGATGAGCGCTCCGGAAAGCTGCGGATCCTCTTCATCCAGTTCCATCTCCCGTGATAAATCCGCCGCGTTTGCCACGAGGGCCAGTACAGACTGCCAGCTGTCCCCGTTTTTTTCCGGCGCGTAATCCGCCTCGAAGACATGGGCATTGTCCAAAAGCTGCATGTCGCTTCTCATTTCATTAAAACACAGATTAACATTCAGCGTATCCTGATAGGATTCATTCAGTGAATAATTCCCCAGGGTATTGAGCGCACGCGCCATGGCGGCACGCACCCGATCGTCCAGTACAACTTCCTGCCTTGCCTCCGTTTCCAGATTTGCCGTATAATGGATATAGGACAGGAGCATATTGGTCGCGGAGAAGACCATCGTCACCAGGGAATTTGTGACCGCAATCAGCAGGATGCTCTTGACCATCGCGGTTAAAATCCGGCCGAGCGTCATCTGCCCGCGCCCGCCCGGATCAAAAATGCGGCGCAGGAACGCTGCCAGCGCAAAGCCCACAGCCAGCGCAGACCCGATGACCGCAACGACTTCATATGCGAAGACCACAGTGTCATTGGAAAAAAACAGGTTTGTCAGATACCCGTTCTTTCCATGAAAAGAAACCTTGGAACCGCCGGCAAACAGATCAAACATACTCTGAAGGAGCTGGATCATCCGTAAAATCTGCCGTGCCACCCAATATAATCCGTTTGCAACTGTATCTGACATACCTTCTGCCCCCATATCTCCTTCATCTCACCCGGAAGCATATCCGCTCACGAACCAGATATACGACGATGGCAAGCACCACAACCCCCAGGAAAATCCCCAGGTTCCGCAGGTTATCCCCATAGTACGCAATAATCCGAAACGAATAATCCGTGCTGTTCCCTGCCGGATCTGTCACATGGAACTGGTACGTGCCCGTTTCGTCAAATCCCTTCGGGTCAAACTCGATCTTCTCGCCATTCCGCTCGGCCTCGACCGTATCCTTCCTGTCATACGAAAGGACCTGCACGCTGCCCTTCCTTGCCACGCCATCTTCATCAATGCCCGAAAACATAATGACCGGCGGCGTATGGTCCACGTTCACGCGAAGCACGAACACATCCCCCGTTTTCCGGGACTTGCAGCGGATTGCATAGTCCCCTTCCGCTTCCAGCGGCAGGCGGCGCTTGTTCACAAGATGCAGCTTCGTCTTGTTCCGGGTCGCGCGCTTGATCCGGAAGCCCCGCGGCGCTGCAAAGACAGAATACCTGCCCGTTGTCTCCGGAAGAATCGAAAACGCGAACAGTGTCTGCGCCGCTGTTGTTCCACCCGTCGCCGTGACCACATAGTCTCCGGGAAGATGGATATCGTCCCAGCGCACATCCTCCACCGGATTCCCATCGCAGTACAGGGCAAGCTCCACATTCTGGTCCGGACGGATCCAGACCGGCTCCCGCAGCATCATCCCATCCAGGACATTCGCACGGACCGTCGCCTCGCCATCTGCCGCACGGTAAATATACTGCTTTTTCTTCTTGTCAAAATAGACGGAATTTGAGATTTTCACAATCTGCGCCGCCTGCTGCTTCTTTCCCTCGTCCTCCGGCATCAGACTCTCCGCGGAAAGTTCCCCCTCATAGCGGAGGGATGCCGCCTCGACCTGCTGCATACGCGGCGTCTGACCTGAAAGCGAAAGCAAAAGCAGAACCAGACCAATGCAAATGGCTGCCAATGCTTTTCCCATCTGGTATTTCGGACAAAGGTAGCTGGGCGTCATCTTCGAACGCAGCGGAGGCGCGTCCGGCATCGTCACCAGCGCATTGCCGTTGTCTGCCACCGTATTGAGCCGGGACAGCTCTGCGGCCGGAAGCAGCTGCGCAAATTCCCCGGCCACCGCTCCTTCGTCTGTCCCCAGGCAGAATTTGACCGGGCAATTCGTGCGAACCACCCCCGCAACCTTCTCTCCATAGATATGGTCCAGCTGGGCATAGGACTGGACGACCAGCAGGAAAAAGATCCCGCGGCTGCGTCCCATTGTAATCAGCCGCTCAAACGCTGTGATTTTCGGGAAATTTCCAAATTCGTCCATGAGAAAATAGACATTGCGGGACAGCCGTCCCTGGACATGATCCAGACTCTCCGCTTCCCGAATCAGCCCCTGGCAGACGCAAAGGAGGATCACGCGTGCAAGCGCACTCCTGGCAGCATTCGACTCCGGCCAGGAAAGAAAGAGCGCCGTCGGCCGTGCTGAAAGGTCTGAAACAGAAAAATCCGATTCCGATGCCTGCGTCATCCGGCACAGCCCCTCGTCCTGGAACATCGAAAGTTTTCCAATCGCAGCCACCACACATGCCGAAACCGTTTCATCCGGCATGGCAAGCAGCAGCTGTGCCTGCTTCCGCGCCCTGGAGCCTTCCGCACGCTGTCCGAAGAAATCCCGGATTCCCGCTCCGCTCCCGCATACCGATTCCAGGCATTCCCGGATTCTCTGGAATGTGCATCCAAGTGCCCCGTCTTCGAGCAGTGCCAGCGTAACCGCTTCGATCAGGCCGGATGCCATCGCTCCGGTATCCCCCCCGTGCAGCAGCTGTGCCTGTTCCGCGGACTGCGCCTGCCCCGCAGGAGAAAGTGCCGCAATGACTGCCTGCAGTTCCGTATGGACCGCTTCAAATGCCTCCGCCTGTGCCGCTTGTGCCTGCGCCAGCGCAGACTTTGCATCCGGATAAGCCTTTCCTTGGAACTCATACCAGACCTTGCCATAATACCCCTGTGCAGCTGCCAGGATCAGGGCACTCTCTTCCGCCGGATCCGTCCGCTCCCAGATTTCCTGCCCGATCCGTTCCGCCTCCCGGTACTTTCCGCAGACACCGTCCAGCGGATTCCATTTCGCGCTGTGGAGCGGATCTTTCAAATCCAGACGTACCACGGTATAGCCCCTGCTTTGCAGCGCATCCGCATTCCCGGAAAACAGCTCCCCCTTGGGATCCAGGCAGACCATCGAAGGCCGGCTGGCCGTTTCTGAAAGAATCTGGATCGTTGGATGCACGACCATCGTCGTCTTCCCGCTTCCGGTCGGCCCGACCACGAGCGCATTGGACGGCGCG
>CADBTO010000209.1 GCA_902797565.1 uncultured Lachnospiraceae bacterium | reverse complement strand
TATGCTGATCATCATCCGATACCAGCGCAATGCGGAAAGGTATGCTTCATAAACGGCATCCATATCTAAATTCCGCAGGATCATCTCCCGGAAGATCTCCTGCCAGCATGCATCCTCGTACTTTTCGATAAATACCAGCACCGGTGCCAATTCTCCCGCGTGGTTCATAATCGCATTCGAAATCTTCGTAGACACGCTGAGTTCTGCCAGCGCAAAGTTCTTTGATTTTCCAAGGATGACATCAATAACAGAAAACAGCCCTGTCAAAAACAGCTCGCTGGACTGTTCGCGCAGGCCAAACATCGGTGCCAATTCTTCCGCAAAACGCGCCCGTACCATGGAAAGCCGCATGATCTCGCTCGGCTTATCCGCGCAAAGCTCCTTCGTCACTGCCGCCAGCGTCCACTTTTTCAACTCTTTCTGACCCAGAATCACCGCCGCGTGGCGGACGGACGTGATATCCCCCCGCGCGGTAACGCTGTTTACGATCTGGAGCAGCGAGATAACCAGTGCCGGATCCCGCTCAATCACTGCCGCCGCATCGACCACATCAAAATCCACCACGCTGACTGTCCGCATCAGTTCCACATAATTCGCCTTCAATGGATTCAGCTCCACATCTTTTTTCGCGGGCAGCTGCTTAAAGAAGCTCCCCTCGAAATAATCAAAGCCTCTCGCCTGGCAGAGCATGTCGAAGGTCTCCCGATCCTGCACATGGATTCCGACAAGTCGAAGATTCGGATAAATCTTCCAGAAAAGATCCTGGATCTGGTGGATATCGACCTTCTGGTGATGAACCAGCATATAGTCACAAAGCCGCAGCACATCCCGATAAGAGCCCATCTGGTGGATCGGAATCTTCCATGCTGCCAGCTTAAAGCCCAGGGCACGCAGCTCCCGGAGGCGCTTTACATACTTCTGATCTGCCGTCACCTCCCGATCAATCAGCAGCACTACTTTGTCATGCGGGATCTGGCACTGCCTGGAAATATCGGAAAACAGCGCCACGTTGTTGACCGGGATGAACAGTTCCTTTCCATCCTCAAGAACCTGTTTTCCAATACTGTTCGCGATATCAAACCCTTCAATCCGGGTTGCATTATCATATTTCAGGCTGCCTGCATAGATCGTGTCCAGAAGAGAATTTTCCCTCTGCGCAAACACGGAATAAGCAGCTGCTTGCATCTGTTCATCAAAAAGCGGTACGAGTGTTGCCAGCATATTCGTCTCCTCCCCCTTACGGCCTGCAAACCGTCAGCGGCCATCCTGCCCTGCCCGGCCTGATTCTGCCCGATGCGTCCTTTCGATCAAGGCTTTTCTTATCAATATAACATAATTTCAAACATAAATCAAGAATTCCGCAAAAAAACTTCGCATCAAAAACTTCATAAAGAATCTGCGATATGCAAAACGATATTGCTTTTTTTTCCAGATCGCATATAATGGAAGAGGCGCGGGTGCGCCCGGCTGTGCCGGACGTTTTCACTGCGCACCCCGTCGCATAAGGAACGCCGCCCTCCCATCAGGATGCGGCACTTTTCACACAAGGAGGAACATATGGACGAGCGGATCATCGGCATTGACTTCGGCGGACAGTATAATCAGCTGGTTGCACGCCGGGTCCGTGAATGCAATGTATACTGTGAAATTTATTCATACCGGACGCCCCTGTCCCAAATCCGGGATATGCACCCGAACGGCATCATCCTGACAGGCGGCCCAAACAGCGTCTACGAAGAAGGCGCGGCGCTTTGCGAAGCGGAATTATTCGAGCTGGGCGTACCAGTCCTGGGCCTGTGCTACGGGGCACAGCTTGTGATGCAGGTCCTGGGTGGAAATGTATCGCGGGGCACCAAACGGGAATATGGACGGACGCCCCTGTCCCTGACCGAAGCCGGAGCGAAAAGCCCCCTGCTTGCAGGCGTACCGGAAAATTCCATCTGCTGGATGAGCCATTTTGATTATATCCGGGAAGCCGCTCCGGGCTTTTTGACCACAGCATCCACGGAAGGCGCACCGGTTGCTGCCGCAGAAGATCCTGGCCGGCAGCTCTATGCCCTGCAGTTCCATCCGGAGGTTGTGCACACGGAGTTTGGACAGCAGATGTTAGCCAATTTTGTCCGGAACATCTGCGGCTGCTCCGCTTCATGGAATATGGAAGACTTCGCGCAGAGAAAAATCCAGGAGATCCGGGAACAGGTCGGAACAGGCCGTGTCCTTCTCGCGCTATCCGGAGGCGTGGATTCTTCGGTCTGCGCCGTGCTTCTGTCCAAGGCCATCGGAAAGCAGCTGACCTGTGTCTTCGTGGATCACGGGCTGCTGCGCAAAAACGAGGGTGACGAGGTTGAGGCGGTCTTCGGGGATGCCGGAAAATTCGAACTGAACTTCATCCGGGTCAATGCCGCGGAGCGTTATTATGCAAAACTTTCCAGCGTAACAGACCCGGAACAGAAGCGCAAGATCATCGGCGAGGAATTCATCCGGGTCTTTGAAGAAGAGGCAAAAAAGATCGGCGCCGTGGACTTCCTGGCGCAGGGCACGATCTACCCGGACGTTGTGGAAAGCGGTCTGGGCGGGGAATCCGCCGTCATCAAATCCCACCACAATGTCGGCGGCCTGCCGGAACATGTGGATTTCAAAGAGATCATTGAGCCACTCCGGGAACTGTTCAAGGATGAAGTACGGAAAGTGGGCCTTTCCCTGGGACTTCCAGAGCACCTGGTCTTCCGCCAGCCTTTCCCCGGCCCCGGACTTGGGATCCGCATCATCGGAGAGGTCACGGCAGAAAAAGTCCGCATCGTCCAGGACGCGGACGCGATCTACCGCGAAGAAATTGCGGCTGCAGGCCTGGATGCTTCGATTGGCCAGTATTTTGCCGCACTCTCGAATATGCGTTCGGTAGGCGTCATGGGCGACGAACGCACCTACGACTACGCCGTCGTCCTCCGCGCTGTAAACACGGTGGACTTTATGACCGCCGAAGCCGCTGAAATCCCATACGATGTCCTGACCCGCATTATGACGCGGATCATCGGCGAAGTACGCGGCGTCAACCGCGTGCTGTATGATATCACCAGCAAGCCGCCCGGAACGATTGAGATGGAATAACGGATGAAAGTCCGCGAAGCCGCATAAACACTGGGTTTGTGAGATTTTGAGGGCGGTTTTGG
>CADBTO010000208.1 GCA_902797565.1 uncultured Lachnospiraceae bacterium | reverse complement strand
GATGTCTTTACTGTACCAGATGGCTATTTCGGAAAGGCAGGAGCCAGGGTGATGTCCCTGGCAGACCCGACGAAGAAGATGAGCAAGTCGGATGAGAATGCGAATGCAGCGGTACTGCTTTTGGATGACAAAGATACGATTATCCGGAAATTCAAGAGAGCCGTTACGGATTCCGGGAGCGAAGTCCGGTATGACCCGCAAGAGAAGCCGGGCGTGTCGAATCTCATGGAAATTTATGGCGTGGTAGCCGGGAAAAGCAGGGAAGAGATTGAGCAGGAGTTTTCCGGGAAGGGATACGGGGACTTCAAGCTTGCGGTTGGAGAGGCTGTGGCGGCAGAACTTGCCCCGGTACAGGAGCGCTACCAGCAGCTGTTGAAAGATAAGCAATACCTGGATGGCTGCATTAAGGAAAATGATGAGAAGGCGCGTTACTGTGCGACGAAGACCCTGCGCAAGGTGCAGAAGAAGGTGGGGCTGACCGAGCTGGTCAGGTAAAAGAATGCGGTGGAGAAAAACAAGGCAAAAAATGCCTTGTTTTTTTATTTGGCTTGTGTATAATAAGAACGATCGGTTTTTCTTTTTCTTTTGGCACGATGTGCCTGTTTTTTGCAGCAGGTCTGCTGCGGTTTTTTCCAAATTATAAAATAGAAACTTCGGCTGTGCGCGGGATCGTTGGACAGTGATGCGCGCACAAAAGAGTTATGAAATAACAAACTCCGACTGCGCGCGGTATCGTCAGACGGAGTGAGGTTCGATGCGAAGCGTCGCATCCTCACGCAGTCACGGAGGCGATTTTTTTGAGCAGCGTCAGCTGCGAAAAAGAACCGCACTGCCGGCCAGTCAAGCGCGCACCAAGGAGTTCTTAAATAGGGGGGCTATATCATATGGCATTTGAAAAGATCTGTTCGGCGGCAGTGTATGGCATTGATGCCAGCCTGATTTCCGTGGAAGTGGATATCAGCGACGGGCTGCCGGTGGTGGAGATGGTGGGGATGCTGTCCCCGGAGGTTCGCGAGGCGCGGGAGCGGGTCAAGACAGCACTGAAGAATAATGGGTTCCAGATACCCGCGAAGCGTATCACGATCAACCTGTCGCCCGGGAACCTGAAGAAAAGCGGCTGCGGTTTTGACCTGCCGATCGCGATGGGGATTTTCCTGTCCATACACGGCTCCGGAAAAGGCGGGCCGGGAGGCCAGGGAGGATCAGGTGCACAAGGCGGGCCGGGAGGCCAGGACCTGTTTTTTGTGGGGGAGCTGTCTTTGAGCGGCGAAGTGCTGCCTGTGAAGGGTGTGCTGCCGATGATGGTGGCGGCGAGCCGGGAGGGGATCCGGGCGGCAGTGGTCCCGCTCCAGAATGGCGGGGAAGCATCCCTGGTGCCGGGCATCGAGATCATCTGCGTGGAACATCTGAGGGAGGCAGTGGAATATGTGCTGCAGGGGACGGGCAGGCACTGGGATCGGGAACAGGGAAAGCCCAGGCCGGCCACGGAGGGGGCATCGTTTGATTTTGCGGATCTGAACGGGCAGCCGGTGCTGCGTCGCGCCCTGGAGGTGGCGGCAAGCGGGCGGCATAATGTCCTGATGATCGGGCCGCCCGGGGCAGGGAAGACGATGGCGGCTAAGTGCATTCCCTCGATTTTGCCGCCCATGACCGGGGATGAGTGCCTGGAGATTTCCAAGATATACAGCGTGATCGGGAAGATGGAGGGGAAAAGCAGCCTGCTGCAGGAACGCCCATTCCGGGCACCCCATCACACGATTTCCGCGAATGCGCTGACCGGGGGCGGGACGGTTCCAAGGCCGGGGGAGATCTCCCTTGCGCATAAAGGGGTGCTGTTCCTGGATGAACTGCCGGAGTTTGATCGGAAAGCGATTGAGATTCTGCGCCAGCCTCTGGAGGAGAAGCAGATCCGTATTTCCAGGGTCCACAGCGAGATCACATTCCCGGCGGATTTTATGCTCGTGGCAGCGATGAACCCATGCAGGTGCGGGTATTTTCCGGATCTGGGGAAATGCCGGTGCTCGCGGGAAGATATCCGTCGTTATTTGGGGAAGATCTCCCAGCCGCTCCTGGACCGGATTGACATCTGCACGGAAGCGGGGCAGATCGGGTTTTCCGAGCTGGTATGCGGCAGTGGGGGGAACGAGCCTTCTGCTGCAATCCGCCAGCGGGTGTCAGACGCGCAGGCGGTGCAGAGAAGGCGGTTTGCAGGAACCGGGATTTCTTTCAACAGCCAGATCCCGGCCAGGTCCATGGGCGAATTCTGCCCGCTGGGGCAGGCGGAGCGCTGCTATATGGAACGGGTTTACGAACGATATGGCCTGACGGCACGAACCTTCCATAAGATCCTGAAGGTGGCGCGGACCATCGCGGATCTGGCAGGCCGGAAGGAGATTTCTGTGGAGGATCTGAAGGAGGCGGTGTGTTACCGCAGCGTGGACCGGAAGTTCTGGGAATGGGAGTAGGTGCGGTTTTTGGAGCGGGGCGAAAAAAGGGAGGAAGAGGATGCAGGAACAGGAACAGGAAAAGAAAAAGAGATATAAATGGCAGCTGATGTGTGCTTCGTCTTTGTCTGCGCGGCAGAAGCGGGAATTGGTGGCCCTCTTGGGGAGTGAAGAGGCCGTGTTTACGGCGGAGCGGGAGCGGCTGCTGTTTTCCGGAGTGGCAAAGCCAAAGCGCGTGGAGGCTTTTTTGGAAGAGCGCGGGAAGCTGTGCGGACTGGAATTTGAACATTACCATAGGGCTGGCGTACAGCTTGTCACCTTCGATGAACCGGATTTTCCGGAACGGTTGAAAGACCTGCCGGATTGTCCCTATGGATTATTTTACAAGGGCAATTTGCCAGGAAGAGGCGAGCAGATTGTTTCGATCGTCGGGGCAAGGCGCTGTTCGGAATATGGGCGGAAGGAAAGCGGGGAAATTGCCGCATTCCTGGCAGAGCATGGGTTTTCTGTGGCAAGCGGCATGGCGCTTGGGATTGACGGGGCGGCGCACCGGGG
>CADBTO010000207.1 GCA_902797565.1 uncultured Lachnospiraceae bacterium | reverse complement strand
GATAGAACGGATCATGCAAATCTTGGAGCGTCCCTCGATGGTTTTGGGGAGGATTCGGGTATGGGTTCTGAGGAAGACGCTACGGAAGACTTTGATGAAGATTCTGAGGAAGAAAGTACGCTGGGATTTGACGGTATGAATGAAACGGACCGTGATTATGATGAAGGGGAAAGTTGGATAGAAGAAGGCGGCCTTGCGGCAGACGGAAAAGAGGTGGATCCGGGATCTGCAGCGCAGCCTTCCAATGGGAATATCGGTCAGAAGACGAACAATACAAATGGAGAAGAGGGTGGGAATGATAGTTCCGTGAGCCTCGAGTATATCGAAGCGCCCAGCGCGAGTATCATTCTTGGTCCGGGCCATCTGGTAGAGACAAGGCCGGCCGGGACAAGATTTAAGAGTCTGGAATTCCGTTCATCCGGCAATGTATTTCTGGAATGGTACACGAACAGTGACCCATATGATGGGTATCACATCCAGGTTTCTGAGAACAAAGATATGTCAAATGCCCAAGATTATAAAATAGATGGGAAGGGCGTGACGAGTATGGAAATACCGGGCCTGACGGCTGGAAAGACTTATTATTTCCGGATCAGGACCTATTTGTATTCAGCCGGATCGTATGTTTATTCGCTTGGTTGGAGTGATACAATATTATTAGAACTTCGTTCCTGAAAAATCAAGATTTGAAACAGCAGCGCCCCCGGCAGTCGTTTTGCCGGGGGCGCTGTTTTTTATCATCTATTGCACAGGCTTCGTCCACACCAGGTTGACTTCCAGCTTTCTTGCCATGGCTTCAATTTCATCGTGGTCAAAGCCTGTCACCTCGGAGATGGTTCCGCCGTCTGTATGCAGGAGGATCATCCGCTCCGCGACAGATGCCAGCGTACTTGCCGTTGCTGCTTTTGTTGCTGCATTTTCCCGTTCTAACGCCCCTTCCAAAGCTTCGATCATAGCTTCGTCCCGGATCCGTTTTGCTTCATAATTCAAGATCTTTCCGCCCATAATCGACCGCACTCCTTTCCGGACATTTGGATAATGTGCTGCCAGCTTGCCCGCCACTTTGTTTGCCATATCCATCAATGTCCGTTTTGTAAATTCATCAACCAGACCGTTCCGCCCTGCGTGCGCATCCCCCGCCTCTGCGCATTCCATTGCAAGCGCGTCCAGCCGTGCCCCAATATCCCGGTAAACCCGTTTCAATTCTTCCAGTTGTTCTTTATTATGCTCCAGTTCTTCAAAACGCCGCTCATAATTGAACAGGAAGAATGGGAGGAGGATATAGAGTTCCTTTTCAAAGATGTCTTCCAGGCTGTAATCCGAGATCTTGATGGCGGGGACCTTGGAGACCAGTGTCCTGCCGTCCATCTCGATGGCGATTTCCATAGAATTTCTGGTATTCCTGTTGCTCCGGAGGAAAATGACTGCAGCCCTGGGGATGCGGACCGTCAGCCGCCCGTCTTCCAGGCCGCTTTCCTGGTCCAGCCCGATCTGTGCGATATATTCGAAAATCCGAACCAGGATCTTGCCGTTAGAGGGGCTGGATTCGCATTCCATCAGGAAATGTTTTTTTGACTGCCTGCCATGCTCGAGATAGTCCGGTGTGCCGATGTCTTGCCTGCCGGAGCCAGGATCTTCTTTGATCAGGGATTTTTCGGCCGGGGATTCCCCGGCAGCAGCTTCTTCAGCAAGGGATTCTCCGGCAGGTGCTTCTTCCACCGGGGATTCTCCAGCAGGTGTTTCTTCATCAGCAGGTGCTTCCTCAATGGAGAAGCTGGTATCTGTGATCCGCAAGGCGGTCTCGCCATCCTGTCGGTTCAGTAGATGCTCATTCGGCGCGAATGTCACAATGGCGTTTCTGGAATAATGTTCGCCGAATGCCTCGTTGACCAGCGGGATCAGTAGATGGCTTGCGTCATTTGCTTCCGTCCGCCACGCGTCATCATATGCGGCAGAATCCGGCTCGTCCAGCGGGAGCGCAACCCGCTGCTTTAGCTGCTGGAGCAGCTGCGAGGTATCCTTGGATTGTTTTTTTTTCATAAGATTTGTTCCATATCGT
>CADBTO010000206.1 GCA_902797565.1 uncultured Lachnospiraceae bacterium | reverse complement strand
TGCAGACCGATCGAAGGTTCGTCCAGAATATAAGTCACACCCACCAGCCCGGAACCGATTTGCGTTGCCAGCCGGATTCGCTGTGCTTCCCCGCCGGATAACGTTCCGGTAGCTCTTGACAAAGAAAGATAATCCAGACCGACTTCCACCAGAAAACCAACCCTTGCTTTGATTTCTTTGAGCACCACTCTGCCGATTTTCAACTGTTGCTCGGACAATTCCATTTCTTCCAGAAAATCCTTCAAATCCCGCGCCGGGAATTCGCAGATCTCAAAGATATTTTTATCTGCAACCGTGACCGCCAGAGATTCTTTTTTCAGACGCTGACCCTTACAGACCGGACACGCTGTCACCTCCATATATTCTTCATACTGCTGCTTCATCGCATCCGATTTCGTTTCCCGGTAGCGGCGGTTCGTATTCTCGATCAGCCCTTCAAACTTTACGCCATATACATTGTTGCCATATCTTCCGTTATATGGTACAAAAACTTCACGGTCAAATCCGTGGATAAACATCTTCCGGATTTCTTTCGGCAATTCTTCATACGGCGTGTCCAGCGAAAACCCATACGCCTCCGCCAGCGCCTCCAGGATGGCATGCGTATAACTTTTCTTATCCGAACTGGACTGCCAGCCCATAACCTGCACCGCGCCCTCATTGAACGACAGCGAAGGATCCGGGATCATCAGACGTTCGTCAAACTCTGTCTTGAACCCCAGCCCGAAACACTCCGGACAGGCGCCAAACGGATTGTTGAAAGAAAAGCTGCGCGGCTCGATCTCTTCAATCGAGATGCCGCAATCCGGACACGAAAAACTCTCGGAAAAACGAATCGGCTCTCCGCCCACCACATCGACAATCACAAGACCGGACGAAAGTTTCAGTGCATTTTCAAGGGAATCAGCCAGCCGTTTTTCAATCCCCGCGCGGACGGAAAGGCGGTCTACCACGATCTCAATATTGTGTTTCTGGTTTTTGTTCAGTGTAATCTCTTCATCGACCTCATATTGATTCCCGTCAACCACAACCCGGACATACCCGCTGCTTTTCGCGCGTTTGAACAGCTTTTCATGCGTCCCCTTACGTCCCCGCACAACCGGTGAAAGCACCTGGAATTTCGTTTTCTCCGGAAGCGTCATGATCGTATCCACCATCTGATCCACCGTTGTCCTGGAAATCACCTTCCCGCATTTCGGACAGTGCGGGATACCGATCCGCGCATATAAAAGACGCAGATAATCATAGATTTCCGTCACTGTCCCAACAGTCGAACGAGGATTGCGGTTCGTTGATTTCTGGTCTATAGAAATTGCAGGAGGAAGTCCTTCGATTTTCTCCACATCCGGTTTTTCCATCTGTCCCAGAAACTGCCGGGCATAACTGGACAGCGATTCCATATAGCGCCTCTGTCCTTCCGCGAAGATCGTATCGAAGGCGAGTGAAGATTTCCCGGAGCCGGAAAGCCCTGTAAAAACTACAAACTGGTCACGGGGGATGTCAAGGGAAACATTCTTCAGATTATGAACATTTGCTCCAATAATGCGTATCATTTTATGGCTTTTATTGCTTTTTGTTTTCATGTTTCTTTGTCTCCAAAACACCCGGCATTTCCGCGTCAATCTTCCGGATCAGGTTATCCACCATCCGGATAGCTTCCCCGTGTTCCTTCCCCATCTTCATAACCAGCAGCCTGCACTGTACCGCCTGCGACCTCATCTGCTGCATCATGGCAGAAAGCTCCGGGGAGCTCTTCACGTCCACACCCTGTGCACGCAGCGATCTCACCCGAAGCTTGTAAATATAGATCTTCCTGTCCAAATCTGAAATCAACAGGTTTGCCTGCTGATAATGTTTTTCAAAATCCGAGTCCTTCTTCAAAAAAGCTGCACGGAATGACTCGATGAAACTGGAAATAATCCCCACGTCTTGTCTTTACTCCTCTGGCGCTTCATCTATATCGGCTTTTGCACGGACAATCTTTTTCGTGGAATTCTTGATGAACGGATACTTGCGGATCACAAGTTTCGTGATCGCGCGATAAGTCGGCTCTGTCTTATTGAATGCCGCCTTGATCTCTTCCAGCTTCTCCGCAACCTGCTCCTCATTCCATCCTTCTTTTTCCACCAGATCCGCATCCGGATAGATCCGTGCCATCAGCCCGTTTCCGGTCGGCTCGCTTTCGATCACTGCTTCGCCCACCAGCTCATTCGCAAGAAGCTTGCTCTCCATCTCTTCCGGTGAAACATTCTCGCCATTGCTCAGGATAATCAGGTTCTTCAAACGGCCTGTGATATACAGAAAGCCATCTTCATCCAGATGCCCCAGATCCCCGGTGCGCAGCCATCCATCCACAAAGGCTTCCTCTGTCTCCTTGGGCATCTTGTAATAGCCCTTCATGACATTGGTACCCTTGACCTGGAGCTCGCCTTCCACGAAACGGACTTCCATATTCGCCAGGACTTTCCCAACGGAGCCGGGGCGGTTCCCCAGTTCCCCGTTCGTGCTGATCGTAGGCGAACACTCAGACATCCCGTAACCTTCGCAGACCTCAATGCCATATTCCTTAAACGCCTCGATATACATCGGATCCAGATGTGCGCCTCCAGAATAGATGATCTGCAGGTTTTCTCCCAGAACCTCGCGTGCCACTTCACGCTTCGGCTTGCTGTCATCCGCCTTGAGCCGTTTGTAGATCAACTCGATCATCAGCGGAACCATCAGCAGCAGCTGCGGCTGCAGCTTCCCGATATTCTTCAGCATATGCCGCAGGTTGTCATTGATATACAGCGTTGCTGCGCAGGAAAATCCCTTCAGCCAGTCCATGACCAGGCAATACGCATGATGGATTGGCAGCACGGAAAGCATCGTGGTTCCCGGCGCAAAGGTCACAACGACATTGACGCAGTCATCATACATATTCTGCTGGGTCAGCATGACGCCCTTGCTTTTCCCGGTTGTTCCTGATGTAAAGATAATTGTGCAGACGTCATCCGGTTCCGGACGCTGTTCTTCCGCAAGCGGCGTACTGTCTTTTTCTGCCAGCAGCTGCGGGAACGAGATCACATTCTCCCCTTCCGGCGCTTCCTCTCCAAGCACCACGAAAAGGCGTACCTTCGGGCAGTTTTCCCGAACCACATCAATGAGTGCCGTCATCTTGGGATGAATAAACAGGGCTTCCGAATCAGAACGATTGATCAGGTCGCAAAGTTCCGCCGGCGGCAACACCGGATCCAACGGTACAGCCGTCATCTTTCCACTGACGATTCCGAGAAAAGACACAATCCACTCATACGAACTGGTTCCAATCATCGCCAGCTGCTGCCCCTCATATCCGCGTGCAATCAGTGCATTTGCAACACGGGTGCGGTCTGCGCCCAGCTCCCTGTAGCTCTTTCCCGGCATATCGCCCTTCACAATCCACTTTACGGCGGGCAAGTCCGGGTATTTCTCAACGGTTCCTTCCAAAAGTTCCTGGATGATATGTTTCGGTTCTGCCATCTGTTCCTCCTTTATTTGCAAATGACAAATGTAACAGTTTTCTTCATCCTATGCGCCCCGGCGCGGCTGCACTTTATACAAGCTGCTTGTCCAGATATTCGAGTGCCTCGCCGATCGTTGTGATCTTCAGAGCCTCTTCCTCTTCCAGTTCAATATCGAAGGTATCTTCGAGATCTCCCAAGAAGGTCATAAACCCAAGGGAATCAAATCCCAGATCATCCCGGAACTTGAGGTCCGGTGAAAGTTCGTCTGCCTTCTTGTCACAGTACTTTGCGACAATCTCCAGAAATTCTTTTTCTTTTGCGCTCATGTTAATATGCTCCTTTCGTTATGTGAGAACTCCTTTGTGCGCGCTTGGGTTTCCGTCACTGAACTGGCATTATCCGGCTGTGCCGAAGAATGCCAGTTCTTCTGTGGCATGGCGCGGTTCAGCGCTCCGCACGGAACCGCACCATTGCCCGACGTTCTGCGCGCAGTCGGAGTTTGGTTAAGAACTCCTTTGTGCGCGCTTGGGTTTCCGCGCCACCAATATTTTATATCGTGCTGATCAGCTCCCCGATCGTGATATCCGGTTCATCGACGCCGCGGAACATGATCTTCATCATATAGTAGTACAGCGTCTGCATGTCTTCGAAGTTCAGAACCGCTTTCTGATAGTGGTAGTCGAAGATCAGTCCTCCATCATTACTACTGTGGGTCACTGTCAGATAGATCCGCTTTGTTGCAGCACCATTCGGATACCAGACCGAGCGGACATTGATCCCCTTCAGATGCTCATTCTGCATCCGCACCGGCATCGGCTGGTAGGTCAGAGACATCGAAATATACTCAGTGTTATCCGGTGCCCCGTACAGGTCTTTCAGCATCTTGTCCACTTCTACCGGATCAAAATTGCAGTGCAGGTAAACGCGGTTCTGGACATTCTGCAATTCATACAGCGCATCCAAAAACTCCGTATCCGGCGAAATGATCGTCCGGCAAGGGAATGAAAGCACGCGGCTTCCGCCACAGGTCCACTCAGCATGCGTGGAACGTCTGGAAACGAAATTCCTCAGCGTGATGTCTTCCTGGCCGCCGTTCATCTTGGACAGATAGGTCCGCATCGCCAGCAGGATCAGGTTCGTCATAGATACACCCTGGTTCATGCAGAAATCCAAAAGCGCCTGGGTTGCTTCCGGTTCCAGATGGAAATCCGCCACGCCCACAGAACGATCCTTCGTCTCCACATCCGCCGCCCGCAAGGACTTGTCCCCATGAGCCTTCCTGCTCTCCTGCAGGATCCTGGGCCCTTTGATATCCGAATAGATCGGTTCCCCGTTTTCTGTCAGATAATCCCGCCAGAACTTTTCATCCTTCGCACGCCGTTTTTCGTTCTGCGCTTTTTTCAGATCCTGCTGCAGAACTTCTTCAAACGATGCCAGCGGCTTCGGATAAGGCGAACCAAAGCGGTAATGGCAATACAACTCCATAATATCGTTTACCATAACGATCAGTCCGGAGGAATCTGTCAACCGATGGTCAATGTGGATATACATCCCATTATAGCCTTCCGGCATACGTACCATCGTGAACTCCACCATCGGAATATCCGGATCATTAAACTCTTCGAACGTCTTCTGCTGCAAAAATGCGTCCGCCTCTTCCATTGACCGATCCGTAAGATCCAGCATCGGAATATCCCGGTAATCCTCATCCGCAATGTACTGCTGCACGAAGCCATCCTTGTCCGGCGCAGTAAATCGAAGCCGCAGGCAGTCCGCACGCTTGATTTCCTCTTCGATGCACTGCTTCAGAAGTCCGAACTGGATCTCTGTCTGCAGCCCGGAAAAAATACTGATATTACAGCATCACTGGGTGCCCGTCTCGCGGATTGGAAGATACTGGAGCATCTGCCCCACATTCAGTGGATAGAGTTTTTTTGCCATGAATTTCTCTCCATATAATATTGCTTATTGCCAGGTTCCACTTTCCCATGATGAACTTAATCATCTGCCCTTTCAACTCTTTTTTCTATCGTTTTTCAATCGTTTTTGACATATCCTTGACCAAACCTTAATGTTTGGTCTTTTTCAATGCGTCCTTTCCACCTGCTGCAGAAATTGCTTTCGCAGCAATATCAACCGTCTGCGCATTCATCGAATGATCCTTGGATGCCACCGGCTCTTTTTTTTCAGTCTTGGCATCTGCTGCTGCCGCCTTGTCATTTTTTGACGCAGTACTTCCTGCTGCTGCCTTCCCGGCATCCGACGCGGCATCTGCTGCTGCCGCCTTGGAAGTCCCCGAAGCAGTGGTTTCCACAGCAGGCTCCCACGCACCCGGCAGTTTCTGTTCGAACAGCCAGTCGCGCATCTCCTTTTCTTTATACATCGCTTCCCAGCAGAAATGCCCGGACTGCCAGAATACCTGCCCCTTCGGATAGCGGGTCAGTTTGTATGCAATGCCTGCCCCTTCCAGTGCCGCGAGTGTCGGTTCCAGCGTAAAGGACGGCACGATCAGCGGGTCGTCATCCGCATGGAAAATCCACATCGGAAGCCCTTTCAGCTCCGAAATCCGCTCCGGATTTGCCGCACCACAGGCAATCACCAACCCGGCAAATGCACCAGGATGCTCCATTGCCATCACATATACGCCGAAGCTTCCGGAGGAAACACCTGTGAGATACATCCGCTTGTTATCAATGCTGTACTCCTCCTGCAGCTGTTCCAGCAGGCGCCACAACACCTTCAGCTGCGGCATCGGCCAGAACGGTGAATTGGAGTGTCCATTGACAAACTGGTTCAGAGATGTCCAGTTATCCTCATCATTATAGCGGATCGTACACTGGGGTGCCAGCACAATACACTGGTTATGTCCCGCTTCAGAATCCTCTGCCCAGACCGTCGCCATCTGCATCTTCTTCAGCACCGCGGAAACATGCTCCTGGATCTCTCCGGTTCCGTGGAGGCCGATGACCAGCGGATACTTTTTCTTCGGATCATAATCCGTCGGCACGTACAACTCATACGGCATATTGATCTCAAATTCGCTGTCGAAGAAGTTCCCCTCTTTGAACAATGCGCGGATCTTTTTGTTGGTCTTCCGGACCAGATGGATATCGTAATGATCCTCGCCATGCTCCCAGCTGCTGGCATGGATCGAGATATTCACCTCCAGATCCTCATCAAAGCAGTTCTCCCGCTTATCCAGCCGCACGATATATCCGTCATAATATTCATAATACGGAATCTCGCCGCCCGCAACATAGTCGCCCATGTTCGGATCCAGATCCAAAAAGCCGAAACGCCCCGCGTCCTTGTCTGCCCGGATACTGATATAAAATTCCGGTTCATACTTCAAACGAAGCAGCATCCCGAAACAATCTTCCGGCACTTCAATTTCATACTTTTTATTTTCCGGCGAAAACTCCAGAATACTTTTCTGCGATGTGTTGATCGTCGCCTCAATACTCGATATCGGATTCATAACTTCCTTCCATCCTTTCTTCCCAACACTGTTTCCAGTTCCAACTCCCCTGCCCCATCCAGCAGCACCCTTCTGCTGTTTTTCTGAATGTCTGTATGTAATAGCAACCGCAAATCAAGCCTTCATATCGTTCAGCATGATTTTCAGTGCAACCATCTTATCCCGATATTCTGCGGCGACTTCAAAATTCAGGTCTGCCGCAGCTTTCTTCATCTTCTTTTCAATCTTTTCGATATATGCCGAAAGTTCCTGCTCGTCCATTTCCTCCGGCTGGCGTTCGAGCTCCTTTTCCGTCTGTGCCACCTGGCGTGTCACAGCGATCAGATCCCGGACATTCTTTTCAATCGTCCTGGGCGTAATCCCGTGCGCTTTGTTGTATGCCTCCTGGATCTCACGGCGTCGCTTCGTCTCGGAAATTGCCCGTTCCATCGAACCTGTCATATTGTCCGCATACATAATGACACGCCCTTTTGCATTCCGCGCCGCCCTGCCGATCGTCTGGATCAACGATGTTTCTGAACGCAGAAACCCTTCTTTGTCCGCGTCGATAATCGCAACCAGGCGGATTTCCGGAATATCCAGTCCCTCGCGCAGCAGGTTGATCCCGACCAGGACATCAAACACATCCAGCCGCAGATCACGGATAATCTCCGCACGTTCCAGCGTGTCAATATCGCTATGCAGGTACTTCACCCGCACACCCAGCTCCTGCAGGTAATTTGTCAGATCCTCCGCCATCCGTTTGGTCAGCGTTGTCACCAGGACTTTCCCGCCATCTGAAGTTTCTTTTCTGATTTCTCCATACAGGTCGTCGATCTGTCCCGCAACCGGACGGACATCCACCTCCGGATCCAGCAAACCGGTCGGCCGGATGACCTGTTCCGCCCGAAGCAGTTCGTGCTCTTCCTCATATTCTCCAGGCGTTGCCGAAACGAAGAGC
>CADBTO010000205.1 GCA_902797565.1 uncultured Lachnospiraceae bacterium | reverse complement strand
TCCCGGTGGAGAAGCCCACGTTGACCTTCTTCTGCCAGTACTCCTTCGTTTCCTCCAGTTTCCTGCAAGCCTTCTCCTCGCTGCCCAGCGCATCCAGCTGCGCCCGGATCTCTGCCTCATCCTTCGTGATTCCCAGCAGAACCACATAGGATACACTTTCCCCGGCAGGTACGGTCTTTTCTTCAAATAAAAGGCCGCCCATCGCTTCCTCGCCCTGGAACGATGCGCCCGCAGCCACTCCGTCCAGCTTTTCATAAACTGCGCGCGGATGCGCGAAACTCCCTCCCTCGCCAATGAAGGATGCCACGGTCGGGTAAGATGCCTTCGGCGCTGCGCCGCTTCCTTCCGCACCAACCACGTAATAAATATTCTGGTTCATCCGGTGCCCCTTCTCGTCAAAGGACATCGTTGGCTTGACAAGGACCCCATTTTCTGTGGTAGAAATCCGATGAAGCAGGGACGTCACATGCCTGTGATCCCGCAGGTTGTCCGCCGAACGGCCATAGATCGGAATCGCTGCCGCAAGGGTCAGTTTCTTTTCCTGGTCACTTTCGTTCTTGATCCGCACAAAAGATACTTCCGTCTTCCCGTCAACCGGTACAAACAATGTAATTTCTGCGGACAGCTTGTACTGCTGCGAATTCCGTGTCGAAGTATGCCACATAAAGCCCGCCTTCACCGCGCTTGCTTCCTGTGCATCCGTAAACTTCTTTGACTCCTGCTCTGCAGATCCCCCTGTGGCAGACCAGACGCCTTCCCCGGCAATCTCCACCCAGAAATTCCGGCTGTTTTTGTTGTTGTGGAGATTCTCCACGCTCGTCGGCTCCAGCAAAAACTCCTCCTGGCTGACCTTGGAATCCCCCGCCAGATTCGGACCGATGCTGCTCTTGATGCCCGTTTCCCCGGCAATCGGGAAATACAGGTAACTGGTGTTTTCCGCCCCCGGAATCTCAAACACCTCTCCTGCACCTGTGAAATACTGCTTTGCTGAAGTACCCATAAAACCCTCCTTGTATCACCGCGCCGCAGCCCCTCGGCCGGCGGCACATCACCTACGCAACTCCTGTATCCCAGCATACAAGAAATGCCCCCTCTTATGATACAAAAATTCGATAGAAAATATCGGATTCATGAGGATTCATGACTTGTATCATAGAAGTATATCATAGAAGCATAGCATCAACGCGCAGCATCAACGCGTTCCAGCTGGAACCTGGCCTGGAACACGATCCACCCCCGGCCATCCTCCCGGACAGACAGCCGCGCCTGGCTTTTCTCCGCGATTGCGCCTGCAATCGAAAGCCCCAGCCCGTACCCTTCCTGCTTTTCCCTGCTCCTGGAAGCATCCCCGCGATAGAACCGGTCAAACAGGCGATCCAGCTCTCCGCTTGGGGTGCTGTGGTCCCACGGATTCGCCGTTTCAAATACCGCCTTTTTCCCATCTTGGTACAGCCGGACCTCAATCCGTCCCCCCGCAGCATATTTGACCGCATTATCACAAAGAATCGTAAGAAGCTGCCGAACAGCTGCTTCATCACCTTTCACGAAAAGCCCCTCTGCAACCTGTTCTTCCAGCTCCTTTCCCTGCATCAGCGCCATTTCCATATACGGGCTGATGCACTCCTGCGCCGCGCCGCTGATATCAAACGGCCTGCGTTCCAGCTGCATTCCAGCCTCATCCATTTTAGACAGCGCAATCAGGTTTGTAACCAGCTTTCGCAGCTTCTTCACCTGCCGCTGCGTGCTGTCCACCCACTCATTTTCTCCCAGGTCCATACGCAGCAGGTCCATATTGGTCCCGATCACAGAAAGCGGCGTCTTGAGTTCGTGGCCCGCATCCGTAATAAATCGCTTCTGCTTTTCCATGCTCTCCCGGACAGGCGCGACATTCCGCTCCGCCATAAAAAAAATGAACAGGAACGAACAAAGGATCCCAAGCAATCCAACGGCAAAAGAAACGCCCCAGAGCATCTTCCTTTCCTGAAGGTCCGTGGAGCAGTCCAGAAAACAGATCAGGGTATCGCCATTCTCCACAGACGTCTCTCCATATCCGGAAACAGCCTGATAACGGAAATCCCATGCGTATCCTTCGCTGCAGCTGCTCTCCTGCACGGCTTCCACCATCTCCGCAAGATCCGTTTCCGAAAGGATCTCCAGGTTTTCCAGATCAGACGCGATCTGCCCATCCGCACATACCCGCACGGCAAAATAACGTCCAGCATACTGTACTGTGGCAGAATGACGCCCGTGCCGGCCCTTCCCCCGCTTCCACATTTTCTTTCCGCCATCCGCAGCAAAAAAGCCGGAATCCTTCATGGATTCCTCCGAAACCTCTTTCGAAATCCCGGAGAACGTCTCTTCAGACAGCTCTTCCATAATCTCATCCATGACCTGGCCAATCCTCCGTTCTTCAAACCAACGGTGTACCAGGTTAATCGAAACCACAAGCGCAATCGTCACAATGACGGTCGCAGCTGTCGCAACCAG
>CADBTO010000204.1 GCA_902797565.1 uncultured Lachnospiraceae bacterium | reverse complement strand
GGAATTGCGCGCAGAGGTAGCTGTCACCAAGCACGAGTTTTGCGGTGCTGTCCCTTGCTTTGGAATTGCGCAGGGGCTGTGTGCCCGCTGCCTGCGCCCGTTTTTTCTTTGCCTTCCGTCTTTTTGCCATAGGCATCCCCCCAACGTTTGTGTCCATGCAATCCATCCCTGTCTTATGATTGTACACCTTTTGGGAGAAGAAATCAAGATGTGGAAGCCGGCGGAGACCGTGCGAAAGCAGGGCACTTGACTTCTCCGGGCCAAATTAGTAGAATACTTCTGACTGCACTGCCGGATTCGCCGCAAGGGGAAGGAATGGGGAGATTACATGGAGGAATACGAATGAGGGAACGATTGGAATCGACGGATATCAAGCGTACGGGGCAGAACCCAATGCCGGACGGCCCGGAAGCTGTGCAGAGCCCAATGTCGGACGGCCCGGAAGCCGTGCAGAGCCCAATGCCGGACGGCCCGGAAGCTGTGCAGAACCCAATGCCGGTCAGCCTGGAATCGGGGCAGGAAGAAAAACAGAAAAAAGCAGAGGAGAGTATCCGGAAAAAGTTCCACAAACAGCTGTTCACCCCTTTTGCGAAAGCCTGCAAAACGTATCGGCTGATCAGTGAAGGAGACCATATTGCGGTATGTATATCCGGGGGGAAGGATTCGATGCTCATGGCCAAACTCTTCCAGGAGATACAGCGGCACAGGAAGGTGAACTTCGAGCTGACCTTCCTTGTCATGGATCCGGGATATAATCGGGAAAACAGGGCACTGATCGAGCGTAACGCCCATGCACTGGGGATCCCGATATCGGTCTTTGAGAGTGAGATTTTTAACGCGGTCGACCAGATTGAAAAAAATCCCTGCTATCTTTGTGCCAGGATGCGGCGCGGATATCTGTACAGCAAAGCAAAAGAGCATGGGTGCAACAAGATTGCATTAGGGCACCATTACGATGATGTGATCGAAACCATCCTGATGGCGATGCTCTACGGGGCACAGATCCAGACGATGATGCCGAAGCTGCACAGCACGAATTTTGAAGGGATGGAGCTGATTCGGCCCATGTACCTTGTCCGGGAGAAAGATATCCTTGCCTGGCGGGATTATAATGACCTGTTT
This sequence comes from uncultured Lachnospiraceae bacterium, assembly GCA_902797565.1. Lineage (GTDB taxonomy): Bacteria > Bacillota > Clostridia > Lachnospirales > Lachnospiraceae > Weimeria. The sequence goes on along the minus strand of CADBTO010000204.1, from coordinate 4,237 downwards.
TTCCTGCAATGCGCCTGTCATTTTACAGAAAGCTGCGCGTCCAGCCAACCGGATCAGGCGGCATCTTCGAAGCGGCTTGAGACCAAGAAACTGATTGAAACCTTGAAGAAGGATAATCCATATGTAGAAACAAATATTTTCAACAGTGTGGAAAATGTCAATCTGGATACCGTGATTTCATATAAGAAGAACGGGATCCGGCACAGTTTTCTGGATGAATATGAAAGGGCAGAAAATCTGGTAGAACGATGAATTTATCTTATTCTGTTACACAAAAAGAATTATTTGAATTGTTGCTTAATATTGCTCCAGTACGCCCTGTTTTTATATGGGGTGCGCCTGGAATCGGGAAATCTGCATTAGTAGAACAGTTTGCCAGGGAAGTAGGGCTGCCGTGTGTTTCATTGCTTGGAAGCCAGCTGGCACCGGAGGACATCATCGGGATTCCAAGAATCAGCGGGGAAGTTTCGGAGTTCCTGCCGCCGAAACTGATCGCGCGCAAAGAACCGTATGTGCTGTTCCTGGATGAACTCAATGCATGTTCGCAGGATGTGCAGAAGGCATTCTACAGCCTGATCCACGAACACCGGGTGGGGGAATATCATCTGCCGGAGGGGAGCGTGGTGATCGGTGCCGGGAACCGCTCCCGGGACAGCGCGATTGTGAAGACGATGTCTTCTGCGCTGATCAACCGGATGTTCCATGTCCAGCTGGTGGCGGATACGGACCAGTGGCTGGAATGGGCATATGAGAACGGAATCCATCCCTGGGTGACGGAATATCTGACGCAGCGTCCGGATCATCTGTTCAGTGAACCGCCGAAAACGGAGGAACCGTATTCTACGCCCCGTTCCTGGCATATCCTCAGCGATGCCCTGCATGAATACCATGCCGGGGAGGAGGGGAGCAGGCTGTCTGAAGATCTGCTGCGTGTATTAGTATTCGGGTGTATTAAGGCTTCACATGCAGGGATGTTCCTGGCATTTACAAAGACGATTGAACGAAAAAATATTCTGAATTTAATTATAAAAGGTGAAGAAAAGTGGCCTGCTGCACCTGAAGAGCGGGATGTCCTGTATTTCCTTGCACAGTCCTTGCGGGGCAGATTGATCCATGATCTTCCGAAAAATAAGCGCAGATTAGATAAAGACAGCCAGTATCTGGCGCATCGTGGAAAGGCTCTGATCAAAGAACTGGCGCAGATCAACCAGGAGATGGCACAGATGGTTGTTTCGGCAGAAGAGGGGAACGTGCTGCCGGAGTGGTTCCTGGTAGAGATTGTGCGGGATCTGCCCAGGCTGGTTGCAGAGGGGCAGGGGAGGCGTATGGATAGACAGACATAGGGAAAGGGTAGGTGCAAGGATAAACAGACACAGGAAATGGGGAAGTGCAAATGGGAAAACGCAAGGACAAAAAGGGCGGCGGGAAGAAAGTGCCGGAAGAAGTCCGGAACCTGGAACAGGGGCGTGCGTTGATTGCACAGCATCCGCTGTTTTCCCGGCTTGAGGGGTATATCTGTCTGGAAGGGAACGGGCAGCTGGGGAAGAAAACGGCAGCGATTACGCAGATGCGGGAGAAACGTGGCTTTCTTTATCTGAACCAGCATTTCCTGCAGCAGCCTCTGGAATGGGCATATACGATTGCGCATTGCCTGCTTCATCTGGCATTCGGGCATTTTGACGCGGAGAATCTGCCGGGTTTTTGGGATGAGGATGGAAAGGGGCGGAAAATCTGGCATGTATCCTGTGACAAGGTACTCTGGAATATTGCCTGCGACATTTATATCACGAAATTCCTGCGGGATATCAAATTCGGAAAGACGAATGTGCCGATGATTGAGGCATATTATACGGGGCCGCTGGTTGATGAGCGGACGATTTATGAACACCTGGCGGCGGCGCATTTCCCGCCGGATTGCCATATTTTTGGAACCGGCGCTCCGGACAGGATGGACATGGATGGGTTGGATCAACCTGCCGTGTACGAAAAGAACGAAAAAAACGAATATACGACGCGTTTTGCATTTGCGCTGGCGCAGTCTGTCACGGATGCTGTGAGCGAGGCAGCGGGAGGCGGCCGCAGCATACGGCCTTCGAACCAGGCGGAGCAGGCGGCTTCCTGGTTTATGGGGCATTATCCCCTGCTGGGTGCTTTGGCGTCTGGCTTCAAGATCATTTATGACACGGCGGTATGCCATCGTTATGATATCTCAATTGCGGCGGTGGATGTCACGGTTGCGGAAGTCTATGTCAATCCGGCTGCGGGGCTTTCGCCGGGAGAACTCCGTTTTGTTCTGGCGCATGAATACCTGCACGCGGGGCTGCAGCATCATGAACGATGCCAGGGCAGGGATCCATACTTATGGAATGTGGCATGCGACTTTGTGATCAACGGGTGGCTGAAACAGATGCAGGTGGGGGAGGTGCCCCAGCGCGGCATTTTGCTGGATGCGCAGTTTGACAATGTATCTGCGGAAGAGGTGTATGACCGCATTGTTTCGGATTTGAAGACATATGCAAAGCTGGATACGCTGCGCGGATATGGAAAAGGCGATTTGGTAGGCGGCAGTGGCAGAGGTTTTCGTCAGGCATCCGGGAATATGGATCTCGATGAGTTTTACCGCAGTGCGCTGCAGAATGGACTCGAATACCATAAGGCGGATGGCAGGGGGCTGGTTCCTTACGGGTTGGAGCAGGAGATTCGGGCGCTGTCCCTGCCGCCGGTTCCATGGGATGTGAAGCTGGCACAGTGGTTTGACCTTCATTTTGCGCTGGCCGAACGACACCGGAGTTTCGCGCGTCCCAGCCGCAGGCAGGGCAGTACACCGGATATCCCCCGCCCCCGTCTGGTTCCGGCGCAAAGCCTGGAGTATGACCGGACATTCGGGGTGGTGATTGATACATCAGGTTCCATGAGTGCGAAGCAGATCGGTTATGCGCTGGGCGCTGTGGCAAGTTATGCGGCTTCTAAAGAAGTACCGTATGCAAGAGTGGTGTTTTGCGATGCGGATGCCTATGATGCAGGTTACCTTGCACCAGAGGATATTGCGGGACGTGTCCGGGTCAAAGGCCGTGGCGGCACAGTGCTGCAGCCGGGCGTGGATCTGCTGCTGGACGCAAAGGATTTTCCGAAGGACGGTCCCATCCTGATTATCACGGATGGCTGGATTGAGGAACATCTTTCGCTGGGCGGGAGGGAGCACGCATACATCCTTCCTGCCGGCCGCCGCCTGCCCTTCCGCCCGAAGGGCGAGGTCTTCTATGTAAAAGAATTGAAATAGAGTTTGAAATAGAGATTGAAAGAGGAGAATGCATATTCCACAAAAACAAACCCGATTTGCGGATTGTTTTTTGACAATATTCCAGATTGACTTTTGGAAAATATCTGGTAACATCTTGCTCATAAATCAAAGGCGATTTCCGGAAGGGTTATTCCGGGGATCGCCTTTTTTTATGCGACGGGATGCGCAATGAAAATCCCCGGCCAAGCCGGGCGCATCCCGCGCAGGCGAGCAGGAAGGATTGCATCCCCTGCTCGATTTCAACGGGATGCGCAATGAAAGAACCCGGCCAAGCCGGGCGCATCCCCCTGCATGATTTTTTATACAACAGAGAGGGGCATTGAGATCGGGGCGACCTGCTCTGGTGACAGGGCGGGTGCCCGCGAAAAAAGGGAAAGGAGTAAACATGTTATGACGGAATTAACGATGGAAAGTATTACCGAATTGGTAGACGGAAAGGTATTTGGCGTCTGGTTTCTGATCGGTGCAGCGCTGGTCTTCTGGATGCAGGCAGGTTTTGCGATGGTGGAGACAGGCTTCGCCAGAGCAAAGAATGCCGGGAATATTATTATGAAGAACCTCATGGATTTCTGTATTGGAACCGTGACCTTCATTTTGATTGGTTTTGGTCTGTTCCTGGGCGAGGATGCGCTGGGCGGCTTCCTGGGGCTGCCGAACATGGGCATCTTCAGCGGTTACAGCACGTTTGAGTGGTCCCCGTTCGTGTTCAACCTGGTATTCTGTGCGACGACTGCGACAATCGTTTCCGGCGCGATGGCTGAGCGGACGAAGTTCCTGTCCTACTGTGTATATTCAGCAGTGATCTCCGGGATCATCTATCCGATTGAAGCACATTGGACCTGGGGCGGTGGCTGGCTGGCACGGATCGGCTTCCATGATTTTGCCGGGTCGAACTGCATTCATATGGTTGGCGGGATCTGCGCATTGATTGGTGCT
>CADBTO010000203.1 GCA_902797565.1 uncultured Lachnospiraceae bacterium | reverse complement strand
CGGAACTGATGGAAGAAGGCAGCCTGGAGGAATCCCGGCTTGCTATGGAGATCGTGCTCTTTGCAGACAAAATGAGCGTGGACGAAGAAATCGTCCGGCTGAAAAGCCATATCAAAGAAGCCACGGACTGCCTGAACGCAACAGAACCCATCGGCAGGAAAATGGACTTCCTTGCGCAGGAACTGAACCGGGAGGCCAATACCATCCTGTCCAAATCCACCGATGCGCAGCTTGCGAATCTTGGAATTGAACTGAAGACCCTGATTGAAAAGATCCGGGAACAGATTCAGAATATCGAGTAATCCGCCGGAATACCAACATGCAATTTATCAATATTGGATTCGGGAATCTGGTCAACAAAAACCAGATCCTGGCAATGATCACACCGGATTCTGCTCCGGCAAGACGGCTCATTCAAAAGGCAAGGGATGAAGATACCCTGATCGACGCGACCCAGGGACGGAAAACCCGCTGTATCCTCATCTGCCTGAATGGGAACCTGGTGCTTTCCGCACTGCATCCTGATACCATTGCAAGCAGGGAAACCGAACATCCGCGAACAGAGGGAGGCGAAGGAGCTGAACATGAAAACTAGGGGACTTGTTGTGGTGCTTTCAGGATTTTCCGGTGCCGGAAAAGGCACGATCATGAAGCACCTGTTGAAACAATACGAGGGATTGTACCACCTTTCTATTTCTGCCACAACCCGTGGCAAGCGGGAAGGCGAAGAAGAAGGCCGGGAGTATTTCTTCAAAACGCGCGAAGAATTTGACCGGATGGTCTCGGAAGACGCTTTTCTGGAATATGCCACATTCAACGGGAATTCCTATGGAACGCCCAAGGCATATGTGGAGCAGCTGGTTTCTGAAGGAAAAGACGTAATCCTGGAAATTGAAGTCAAAGGTGCGCTCCAGGTGCGTGAGCAATTCCCGGACGCATTGCTTCTGTTTGTCACGCCGCCCTCAGCAGAAGCTTTGAAAGAACGGCTTCTGGGCAGAGGGACAGAAAGCGAAGAAGTGGCGATGCAGCGGCTTGCCATTTCCAGCCAGGAAGCACAGCTGATGGAGCAATACGATTATCTGATCGTCAACGATGTGCTTGAGCGTGCTATGGAAGAGGTACACAACATCATCCAGAGCGAACACTTCCGTACCAGCCGGAATATCGAATCCATTGAACGGGTACGCGAAGAATTACAGGCTTTTGCCGAATAATTGCACATATAATACGAGGAGGCAAAGAAACTATGATACATCCGTCCTATGTGGAACTTATGGAAGTGGTCAATGAGAATGCGATGGTAGGCGAAGAACCTGTGGTGAACAGCCGCTACAGCATTGTCTGTGCCGCCGCAAAACGCGCCCGGCAGATCGTGGGCGGCCAAAAACCCATGTGCAATTATAATGAAGGCGAAAAACCGCTGTCTATTGCTGTACGGGAGCTCTTTGAACGGGATCTGAGGATCATCACGGAAGAAGAGGCGCAGGAGCGGGGTGCCAAAGAGGCACATGCCAGGGCCATTATGGCCAAGCGGCATGCAGAAGCAGAACGGCTGGCAGAAGAGCAGCGGCGTATGGAAGCAGCAGTGTATGCGGCCAAACATGCAGCATATGCCGAAGACGACGATACAGACAGCCCGGAGAGCCTGGAGAGCGCGGACTCCGCAGGTGACCTGGATACACCGGATGTTCCGGAATCTGCACAGTCCTGGGATGAAGCAGGGGATGCTGCGCCGGTCGATCTTGCGCCTGCCGATACGTCTTCCTTCGAAGAGATACCGGTTATGCCTGGTGCACCAGCGGCGCCCGGCTCCATCCCGGAGGCCATGACAGCGCCTTCTATGACAGCTTCTATGACAGCTTCTATGACAGCCCCGAACAACATTTCAAATACTTCGATAGAAGAAACGCCCATAGAAGAAACAACCATAGAAGAAACAACCATAAAAGAAACAACCATAAAAGCTGCGGCTATAGCCCAAAGCCCTGCTGCGGCCACAGTTCCGGAAATGCCGCAGGAAACCGTAATGCCTGCAGCTTCCGCGGCTATGGCTTCGGAAATGCCAGCGGCTTCCGCGAGTTCAGCACCGAAAGGATACGCAGCCTCAGCAGCCACGGCTTCCGCAGCTGCGGCACCGGAAATAACTGCAGCTTCCGCAGCAACGGCACCGGAACCGTCCGCAGCTTCTGCAGCTACGGCACCGGAAATGACTGCAGCTTCTGCAGACACGGCTCCGGAAATAACACCGGGTATGACTGCAGCTCCGGCAGCAGCGCCAGCCAGTACACCCGCAGCAGATCCGGCAGATGCGTCCAAAGCTTCGTCAAAGAAGCGTTCCCACCGGGATCTTGCCTTGGCGCTTGCCGCAAAACTAAACAAATAAACGTATAAACGTATGAAAAAAATATATTTTGCTTCGCTGGGCTGTGACAAAAACCTGGTAGACGCGGAACACTGCCTGTATGCCCTCGCAGATGAGGGCTACAGCTTTACCGACGTCCCGGAAGAAGCCCAGGTCATCATTGTCAATTCCTGCTGCTTTATTGCAGATGCGATGGAAGAGAGCATCAATACCATCCTTTCCCTGTCCAGGTTCAAGACAGAGGGAAGCTGCCAGGCGCTCCTTGTCATGGGCTGCCTGGCCCAGCGTTTTTCAGATGAATTTCAGAAAGAGCTGCCGGAAGTGGATGCCCTGGTTGGAACCAGTGCATACGACAAGCTTCCTGCCATACTGCGCAGTGTACTGGACGGAAAACCGGAGCAGGCCATCCTTTCTCCATCCAGGACACCGCTGCATAAAGGCCGGCTCCGGACCGGTATCCTGCCTTATGCTTATCTGAAAATTGCAGAGGGCTGTGACAAGCATTGCACCTATTGCATTATTCCGAAAATACGGGGCAGTTACCGCAGTTTTCCCATGGAAGATCTTCTGGCAGAAGCAAAGCAGCTGGTAGACAGCGGGGTCCGGGAACTGCTTCTCGTGGCACAGGAAACCACGATGTATGGAACGGATCTCTATGGGAAGAAATCCCTGGTAACGCTGCTGCAAAAGCTCTCCGAATTTCCGGATTTATATTGGATTCGGATTCTCTATGCCTATCCAGAGGAAATCACCCTGGAACTGGCGCAGGAAATTGCCAGAAACCCGAAAGTGTGCCACTATATTGATATACCCATACAGCATTGCAATGACACCATCTTAAAACAGATGGGACGGCGCACGAACAAGAAAGAACTGGAAGAGAAAATTGCCCTGCTGCGGGAGACGATTCCGGATCTTTGCATCCGGACCACCCTGATCAGCGGTTTCCCTGGCGAAACAGAAGAGCAGCACCAGGAACTTCTGGAATTTTTGCAGGCACAGAAATTTGACCGTGTGGGCGTATTTCCTTATTCCAAAGAAGAAGGGACGGCGGCTGCATCGTTCCGCTTCCAGATCGAAGACGCTGTCAAGAACCGGCGGCGGGAAGAACTCATGCAGCTGCAGCAGGAGATTTCGCTGGAGAAAAACCGGCAGCTCGTTTCCCATGTCCTCCCATGCCTGGTTGAAGGCAGAGTGGGCGGGGATCATGGCTATGCCGCGCGTTCCTACCGGGATGCACCGGACGTAGATGGGCTGGTGTTTTTTGATGGGGAGCGTGAATATATGTCTGGAGAGGATGTCCTGCTCCGCGTCACAGGTTCCAACGCCTATGACCTGGTGGCATCCATACAGGAATAGGAGATGAACAAATGAAGATGAATCTTCCGAACAAACTCACGATCCTCCGGATCCTGCTGGTTCCGGTTTTTGTGGTCGTGCTTCTGATCCACCCGGATCAGCCGGTTTTTCGATATACTGCATGCGGGATTTTTTGTATCGCCTCCCTGACTGATATGCTCGATGGCTATATTGCACGGAAATATGACCTGATCACCAATTTCGGGAAATTCATGGATCCGCTCGCGGACAAGCTGCTGGTCTGTTCCGCGCTCATCTGCCTTGTAGAGCTGCACCAGCTCCCGGCATGGGTGTGCATTGTCATCATCAGCAGGGAATTTATCATCAGCGGCTTTCGATTGGTTGCCGCGACCGATGGGATCGTCATCGCTGCCAGCTACTGGGGCAAATTCAAGACCGTTTTCCAGATGTTGATGGTCATTATCATGGTTCTTAATCTGCCTTTCGGTTTGTGGAAACGTACTTCAACCGTTTTTATGTGGGTTGCGCTTTTGTTGACAGTTGTTTCACTTATTGATTATATCGCCAAAAATGCGAATGTGTTAAAGGAACAAAACTAACGATGCAGACAGAAACAAAATCCGAGACAAAATCAGAAACAAAATCAAGGCAGCTGGCAGAAACGGTGGTCAGCCGGCTGAAAAGCGCAGGGTGCACCGTATCGTTTGCAGAAAGCTGTACGGGCGGAATGCTTGCCTGCCGGATCACCGGAGTTGCCGG
>CADBTO010000202.1 GCA_902797565.1 uncultured Lachnospiraceae bacterium | reverse complement strand
GGCATCGAGCCGCCCACCATCCCCGCCATTGTATTAAACACGGTTGAAATAACGCTGGTCGCAAGTCCTAGAGCCAAAAGTCTGGAATAGGAAAGCACATCGCTCAGGTAGGACGTGATCCCATATGCAGAATACAGCCCGGAACCGATCCGTCCGCCAATGCTTGCCGCATCCCTTCCGCCAAAAGCCACCACACCGATTGCGCCAAGCACGGCAATCCATCCGAAGATCGTAGACGCAGGTGCCTGCAGGGTAAACGTCAGCCCCAGCATGCCCGTGATCATATCCATAGACAGCAGATACCCCACGCATCCGCCCACAAACATGATCCAGAACAGCCCATCATAAATGGCATCTGCCACATGGCCGTTCCTGATATGCTTGTACATAAGAAGACAAAGGCCTGTAAACAGATGGATGAGGCCCACCACAAAGGAGAATGTCAGCATCTTGATCGGGTTGTCCACCGGGTTGAACCACAGCGGCGGCAGAAGATTTGCTGCCTTTTCCGCAGGCACGCCGCCGAAAGTCTGCGCCACCGAAGAAACCACATCTCCAAAGAAACTGCCGAAAATAAAACCAATCACGGTTGTCGCGACGCCGCAGCCGAAAAACATCTGCAGACTGCGCCGCATCCCGTCCTCCATATTCTTAAACTTTTTCAGGCAGATGCCCGTTGCCAGCGCAATAATAATCCCATATGCCGCATCGGACAGCATCAGCCCGAACATGATATAGTAGAACAGCGACACCGGGAACGTCGGGTCAATCTCCCCCGTCCCGGGCAGGCTGTACCCTGCAATCACGCCCTCCCCAGGCCTTGCGAAACCATTGTTCTGCAGCACGACCGGAACATCATCCTCTGCCCCCGGCTCCTCAAACTCCGCATATGCGCCGAAACGCTCCGTCAGGATCGCTCCCAGCTTGTCCGCGTAGCCTGCCGTGGTATATCCGCTCAGGATAAAGACCCGGTCGGACTGGTTGATATCACCGATGATGCCGTATTTATCCGCACGCATCCGGAAATAATCGCAGATCAGCTTCACATCGCCCCGGCTCTTTCCCAGCCCGGCCAGTTCGCCTGCAATCCGCTCCCGATTTGCCTTTGCGCGCGCAATCTGGGCATCAATCTTCTTAACTTCCTCCGAAGGAACCACTGAAGAACCCGGTGCCTTGGCAAAGCCCATCTTGTGCAGGGCTTCCGAAACCGCCGCCTCGTCCTTCTTTCCACAGACAAAGAACACGCAGGTCTGGGTCGCCTCAGCCTTCACCACATTGACATCCACCCGCTCCGAAACACTGCAGTTCGTTTGGAGCAGCAGGTAGACATCCTGCATGGCAAGCTCTCCCGGCAGGGTGCCGATGAAGCAGGCCGTCTTCTTTGTCCCTCGATAATTGAGCGGCAGGTCAAAACTCATCCAGGGTGCAAGCAGCTCTTTCTGGATCTCCAGCTTCGGAATTGCCGCAGCACTTTCCGCATCTTCTTTCTGCAGCGAAAGAATGTGCTTCACGGTTCCCATGATCTCATCCCTCCGGGATATCGACTGCTGGTACTCTTCCAAAGGCAGGATCGTCCGGCCTTCAAAAGAAGCCAGAAGCCCCGCCTTTTCCGGCGCAAACGCATCGAGCACTTCCAGTGCCGCAGCGGCCTGCGCCGAGTTCTTCTCAAAAATCTGCTGCGGCGCAGAAACGTCGATCTTCCCGAAGATGCCATCTTCCGGCACGTTCCGGTCTATCTCCACGCTTCCCTGGCGCTGCAGGAATTCGAGCATGGCTTTCCGCTCTTTTCGTGGTGCGATGATGGTCATTTTTTTCATGCTCACCACAGACATTCCCACATACCTCCTTTCGTAAATTTTTTTGAATCGGGAAGAAACACGCGCGGCCCCTTCCCGCCATCCAGGCAGCGCATCTTTTCATACCATACGCCGCCCACGGCTTACCAGTGTCTTGGTACTAGAATACAGCTTTCAATACCGCATCCACAGCCGCATCCTGTTTGCCCCTGGCCGCTCCAGCCAGAGACGCCACCTCTGCTTTTGCATCCGAGGCAGCACGGGAAAGCACATTATCAGAAGCCAGCTTTGCTTTTTCGTCCGCTTCCGCTGCTTCCTGCTTTGCCTTTTTCAAGATCTCGGCAGCCTGCTGCTTGCCTTCTGCCTTTGCGGATTCGATCGTGTTTTTCGCACGCTCCCTGGCATCCCTCTGTGCCTTGTCCAGCTCCTCCTCCGCAGATCGGATCTTGTCGATCACTTCTTTTGCCAAACGCTTCACCCCCTTATCTTTGGTCTCTTTCACGGCAGAACTCTGCCCGTGTATTCATTCGTGCATTCGTATAGGAACACAAACAAAGCAATTCTACCCGATTTGGCATGGAAAATCAAGCCGTTTTTATGCAAAACGGCGAATTTGTTGCTTTTTTTCTGCCCCTTCCTCGTTCGTTTTTTTATTATGCTTATTTTTTTTCACATGTTTTTATAAAAAATCTTCCCGAATCACTGCCAGCAAGGACTCGGTGAGCTGCGGATTGTGCCGGACGCCGCGCTCAAACACCACGATCAGCTCTTCCTGCCGCGCACGGTCTGGCAGAGCCCCTTTCCATAAATATTCCACAACATCAAACAGCATCACAAGCTCCGTATACAGAACCGCGAACAGGAACTCCCGCAGGATGTGGTAGCTGCTGTATGCCTGCAAGTACAGTGATTGAAGGTTTAACGAGAAATAAGACCTGTATTTCATATCAAATGTATGATTTTCTTCACATATCGCCCGAACCTGCCGGTCAAAAAAACGATCCGCCTCCTCCACCTCCAGCTTGCTGAAAAACTCCATATATTTCCGGATCAGGGGATACAGCTTCGGCTCGCGCAGCCTCGTATATCCGTGATCGATGCACTCGATGATACAGCGGTCCAGCATCTGGATTTTGAAAAAAGAAAGGCGCGGCTGCCAAAACAGTGCATACTCCCCCTGCTGCGCTTTGTCCATCGAAAGCGGAACCTTCCGCGCGTCCTCCAGCCGGTCGCGCACCACCCACTCATGCTGCCCCCGGATATGGGCATACATGCCCTGCCAGGCCTCTGCCAGTTCATACTGCCAGAAAAAATCCAGCAAAGCCTCCCGTTCTTTCTGCAAAAAATCCAAAAAAATTGAATCGTTATTTGATACAGACCAATACGGTGTATACTCCCGTTCGGTTTCCTCATAAGAAAGCCTTCCCAGATGGTCCATAAAGACCCGTACCGCGGCCGGGCAAGATAATGAAATCGAAATTTCACAAAAATCCCCGTATCCGATGATCTCCTTTGGATATTCCCGGCAGATCAAAGGCATAAGCTCTTCCTTCCCCTGCCGCTGAAAGGAACAGAGGCGGTCGCTGTCCAGAAACGGGCATCGTCCGAAGATCCGCCGCAGCACCGGCGGCTCCGTCTGGCGCACAAAAAAACGGACCTGCCGTCCAAAGGCACCTTTCAGCTTTTGATACCGCTCCCGCGTCCGGTCATCGACCAGCACCTGCCACCCCTTGCAGCAGCTCTCCCGACACGCACTGCCATCGCAGACAAAATAACTGCACAGGGACAGGATCCGCTGCGCCTGGATTCGTTTTTTCATATTATTGGGCATAATAAAGAAACACTCCTCACAGAAAATCGAGTAGGGAGACGGAAATCCACCCTGCCCGCCGCGCGGGGTGCCGCCCGGCTATGCCGGGCACACCCCGTCACATAAAGAAAGAGGGACGGCACGCCGCCCCCCTTCCCAGAATGAAATTGGAAAAAGAAAAAAGATTACATTTGACTGTTGCTAATAAAATACCAAAATAATACACAAGTGTCAAGCGATTTTTTCATTTTTTCCAAATTTTTTCTACTAAATCCCCGGATAGGAGATCACAGACCCTACTTCATAACCGGACAGCAGCTCCCGGCCTTTCAGCCCCTCCAGTTCGAGCAGGAAGATCATCTTCACCACGGTTCCGCCCAGCCGTTCCACAAGCTTTGCCGCTGCCTTCATCGTTCCGCCGGTTGCAATCAGATCATCCACCAATACCACACGCTGGCCGGGTGCAATGGCATCCTTGTGGATCTCCACCGTCGCCTGGCCGTATTCCAGATCATAGGTTTCCGAAATCGTCTCCGCCGGAAGCTTCCCTTTCTTTCGCACCAGCACGAACGGCTTCCCCAGATTGTATGCAATCGGCGTCCCGAAAATAAAGCCACGGGACTCCGTACCCGCCAGCACATCAAACTCCACCCCTTCCAGAAGCCCGGCCAGCTCATCGATTGCGAGGCGGAATCCCTCCGCGTCTTTCAGTACGGTTGTAATATCCCGGAACATAACGCCCGGCTCCGGAAAATCCGGTATGGTGCGAATATAATCCGCAACAGTTTTCTGATGGTCCATAATCAAACTCCTTTCCTGTTAATCATGCCGCCCTGCCGGATCCGAATAGACTTCCGTGAAACGCGCATGGGATGAAACCGGCACGCCTGCCGCATAAAGATGCGACGTATCCCCATAACAGCTGATCCGGAAGGACGCTGTGCCCTGCCGGCGTTCCTCCGTCCGGACCACCGTCACGGACGTGGGGGCTGCTGCCAGCCCATGCCAAAGCACCATAGGCGGTGCCGAAATCAGATGGGATAACAGTACCGCCGATAATCCGAAATGGCAGAAAAACACAAGTGTCCTGGTGTTTTCATTCATTACACGGTACAAATCCCCGTCCCGCCGGTATCCCTCTTCCGCAAGAAGCGCATCCATGGCATCGCACACCCTTCCAAACTCTCCGGGCACACCGCTTTCCGCAAAAACCGGATTCTGCATCCATGCATCCCGCCCAAAGAACTCCGGAACAACACGCCAGTCTGCCGGAAGCCAGTCCCAGGAAATGGCTCCGTCCCTGTCCGGCCGTTTGATCTTCGGATCAAACTCCTTCAGCCACTCCCGGCAGGAAACCGGCACGTCCTTCCCGTTCCAGGCCAGCTGCTCCGGCAGTTCCTCCAGCTGCCCAAATCCCAGTGCCAGCCGTGCAGTCTGCTGCGCCCTGCCCAGCGGCGAAACGAAAACCCTGTCCATATCCCATTGCCGGACACGGAAATACAGCGCCTTCGCCTCGATGACCCCGGCCTCTGTCAGGCAGTCCCGTTCATAATCCGGATCCCCGTGCCGAACAAATACTAATTTCATAATCCTCGATCCTTTCTCCCGCAAAAAATCTCTCTCCTAGCATACCGTTCTTTTATGAAAACTGCAACTCCAATCTTTCATTTGACAGACGCGTTTTTTTCCGGTACTATTATCTGACAGGGCAGAGGCGAATCCTCCGCTCGCCGCGCGGGAGTGCGCCCGGCTTTGCCGGAAGTTTTCTCTACGCGCCCCATCACATAAAACCCAAAGAACTGCTGGAAACCCGCAGTTCTTGATTATATAGAAAGAGAGGTACAGACTTATGTCCAAGCAAAGCGCAGAGCGCAGCAAATCCACTGCTGCCGCAAGCACAGCCACTGCCGGCACTGCCGCTGCTGCCGCAAGCACAGCCGCTGCCAGCACATCCACTACAAGCACTGCTGCCGCCGCAAAGCAAACACCAAAAACCGTGAAGATCGGCGTCACAAGCTTCGATAACGGGGACGCTTTTTTTGAAGACCTGAGACGGGGCCGGGAGGCTCGTGCCGGGCAGCTCAAAGAACGAAATGTCGAAATACTCGAAAAACGCACGCCTTTTTCTGCAAAAGCACAGCTTACATCCATCGAAGAACTTGAGGCAGAAGGTGCAAACGGAATTCTGATCGTCACACCCTTTGACACGCCGGAAATACGTAAAAAAATCAATGCGCTGTACGAAAAAGGAATCCCCTGCATCACCGTAAATTCCGATATTTCGGACTCAAAGCGTATTGCCTATGTAGGATGCGATGGCTATAAGGCAGGATGTGTTGCCGGCGGCATGATCAAAATGATGACCCACGAAAATGCGGAGATCGCCGTCATCACCGGCTCTCGTGACCTGGTCGGGCACGAACAGCGGATTTCCGGCTTCATTGATACGCTCCGCGGCGAAAAACATATGGCCATCGAGGTCATTGCCGAATGCCTGGACGACGACTACAAGGCCTATGAGATTGTACAGCGGATTGCCCTGAACTACCCCACGCTGAACACCTACTTCTTTGCAGGCGGCGGCGTCATGGGCGGCTGCAAGGGCATCTACCAGATGACCCTGCGGCGGCGTTTTTCCGTCCTGACATTTGACGATATCCCTGCCACAAAAGAATATATCGAAAAGGGCATCATTGCTGCAACCATCTGCCAGGAACCGGAGCGCCAGGGCGCATGGTCACTCAGCATCCTCGCAGATTATCTTCTGGACGGGAAAAAACCCGAAAATGAACGGAATTACACAGATATTCAGATAAAAATTAAAGAAAGTTTATAAAAAAGCTTATAAAGAAAAGCTTATGAAATGCTGAATCGGGCAGGGGGATGGTCATCCGCCCTGCTCTTTTTTCGCCGTAAAACGCCATTCAGTTCTTCAGCATCTTCCCGTACACAAAACACCCCAGATACACCGCTCCTGCCACACAGATGATCGCCGGTCCCGTCGCCACGTTGCAGAAAAAGGATACAAACAAGCCCAGCAATCCGGAAAACATGGAAAATACCACAGAAAACGCCAGATACTCCGTCAGGCATTGAGAAATACAGCGGGATGCTGCTGCCGGCAAAATCAAAAGTGCATTGATTAAAAGGATTCCAACCCAGCGGATAGAAAGCGCCACGTCTACAGCCACCAGAACAGCAAAAAGATTTTCATACAACGCCGCCGAAATCCCTTTCGCCTTCGCTAATGCCGGATGTACAGACAAAGCCAGGCAGGCATTTCCACCAAATATCAAAAACAAGATGGATATGATAAGCAGGATCAACAAAAAAGGAAGGTCAGAAGACCGCACTGAGAGCACATCCCCCACCAGGAGTGCCGAATAACTGGCAAAACTTCCTCCCCGCGACAGGATCAAAAGCCCGACCGCCAGGGAAACACTCGCCAATACCGAAAGGATCGTATCCGTATCCTCGCCGCCCCGGCTCTTGATCAGATTCAATACAACAGCAAACCCCGCAGCATAAAGCAGCATCGCAG
>CADBTO010000201.1 GCA_902797565.1 uncultured Lachnospiraceae bacterium | reverse complement strand
CCGGTCGTATTAAATTCCTTCATCATACCCCCCCCTTTTTTTTCCTAATACTCCAAAAACCTTGCAAAAACAAACACAGACTGCTTCATCACGCTCCCGTCCTCCCTCTTTGTCTCCACAGCCCTGCGCTCGCTATTGGTCGCCACCGCTTTGATTCCTGCCTGCTTCAAGGCAGTGACCAGGCGATACGTAAAAACGAACTCTCCCATCACCAGCACCACAGGTTCTGCATAACTTTGCAGGGTTTCCAGATACTGCCCCACCAGCTGGTCTATCTCATCAGAAGAAAAATCCTGCCTGATTGCAGGAAAGGGAAGATCCACGATCTCCCCTCCCAATGCGTTTGCCGCCTCTATTTGTGCTTCCTCCCAGCCCGCGGACGGATGGTTAGTGCAATTCAAAAACATAAACGTTACTCCGCCAAAGCTTCCATCAATGATTTTGAAAGCTGGTCTGCACAGGACGTGCCGCGCCCTTTGCAGTCATTGCCCTGGAGCAGCTCCGCTGCTTCCCGCGCGTCCCGGCCTTCCAGAAGCCGGCCGATGGCTTTCAGGTTCCCATTGCAGCCCCCGGTGAATCGAAGGTTATGGATTTTTCCTTCTTCATCCAGCGCATAATTGATCTCAGTCGAACATACACCCTTGGGGATATAAGTATAATTTTTCATGACCAGCGAACTCCTTTTGAAAAACGCTTTTCCGAAACACTGTTTTTACTTGTCCCCATCCTTCTTCTGCGGCTCATAGACCTTGTCCTTCTTCACGAAGTGGTCGCTCTTTTCAGAAAGATCCAGGGACGGCTCCACATACTTGGCCGCACTGGTCGCCTTTGCCACCGGCTTCATCGCAGAATGAACCGCAAATCCGACAATCGCAGCCACAATCGCCGCAACGATCGCCGCTGTAATGGGATCCCCAAGAACCAGGATCATCAGCGCAAACGGAAGCACAAACGACAGGATCAAGGTCAGCGTATACTTCCCGGAATTGATCGGCAGGTTCCCGATATATTCACCGGTCTGGCCATTCACGGCAAAGAGGAATTCCTTCCCTTCCCATTTCGTCGTCAGAATCCATGCCGGAAGCAGTGCATATGCCGTATCGTCAAATTCCACTTCCATGGTCTGGTTCTTCTTGTCAATATGGTTGTACTTGCTGAGCGTCTTTTCCACCGCGTCATCCAGACTTCCTTCCACACGCTTTTTTGCCCGTTTCTTGCTTTCATTTTCATTGACATCAAAACGCTCCGCAAGGAAGCCCGGCAGATAGGACATGGAAAAAGGTTTCAAATCAGAAAACCGATAAGGCTCGATCGAGTCCATCAAATCGTCGGGCATCCGTTTGGATGCGTCTGCAGGTACATTCTGGAATTCCAGGCTTCCCTTCCGCCTTGCCTCATAACGCTCGATAATCCGGTAATCACCTTCCCGATGTTCATTGGACACCTTGTATTCACCGTCAATATAGCCCGTACCGGAAAACAGCCAGAACGGAATATACACGCCCTGGATCTCCTTGATGTGGCTGCCGCTTTTGAAGCTGCCAGGAAGGAAGAAGCCCTTCATCCCTTCCTGGTTCTGCCGGTACTTCTGCATTGCCATTTCCTTTGTCACGGCAAACGGGATCACTGCATTCGGTTTAATGCTGCCCGCGAATTTCGTCGGGTCAATCGTATTGTTGCCGCAATACGGGCACTTAATGACCGCAGTATTCGCATCCGCCATCAACTCCGCGCCGCAGGACGAGCAGCCATATGCCTTCCACCCGTCATCCCGCTCTTCACCAGCCACATCCGCATTTTTCCCTGCCTGCAGCTCTTCCACTTCTTTTGCGTCATACATGCTCCCGCAGCTCTCGCACTTCGTCTTCCCCGATACCGGGTCAAATGCCAGCATCCCGCCGCAGGCAGGGCATGTATATGCCATGGTTTCTTTTGTTTTCACTGTGTCTCCTTTCAAACTTCAGCACATTTCTGTATCACACGCACGATTAAAGCATCCCCTCAAACAGAACCTTATCTCCGACCTGTACCCGCTTTACGCCAGGCTCTTTCTTTTTGTTGAAATTAAAGCTTAGCATATACCCTGTGTCAAGGTTAAAGTGTTCCAGGTACCCGGCAATCTGTTTCTCACCCTCTTCGTTGTACCGCTCGCCCCTCCAAATTTTCAGTTCAATGACATATTGCTGTCCCAGATAATCCACGACCACATCCGTACGGGTCTGGTTCCGGGTCTGGGCTTCAATATAATAATTCCCTGTGCCATTGATGATCGGGCGAAGGTAAAGCAGGAACTGCTCCCGCCCATCCTTCTCTCTGAATTTTTCTTCCAGCGGCCCGCATATCTGCGTATAGGTCTGGATAAATCGTTCCAAAACCAGGCGCATATCCAGTTTCCCATCTTTTACAAAGATATTTCGTGCCAGATCTCCCTCTTTTGTAAATGCATCACTTTTCAGTTCTTCATCGGACAGAAACAGATTATAAAGCATCATCTCGAAGATCCTGTTGGCAATCCTGACAGCCCCGTGTTCTTTTCTAATTAACCCATACATCTGCATTTGAGAAATCTCACTTTGCCGCGCATCATAGACAAGTTTCTCTCCCTCCATCAACACTTTCCGGATGGAGATTTTTAACTCAGGGTAGTTCTCCAGCTTGGATATCATCGAATCAAAGAGGGTATTGTTCTCCGACAAAATCAGTTTGACCGCTTCCTCCACACCTGCCTTCGTCCATGCAGCAGACGTCCCCATCTGCTGGCTGAGCCACTCGTCTATCAGCTGGCAGATCCGGCTGACAAGGAATGGATACCCTTCCGTATAAGCCCGGATGCTCCGGGCAATTGCTCCCGTATCCATCCCTGTCCGGTGGTCTGCTTCATATTCATCCAGCATGCCCCGGATGCCTGCTTCAGACAGGCTCATATCAAGCCTGAAATCCGCCGCAATGTTCCAGGGGCTGTTTTGCTTGTACGCAGACTCCGGACTGATCTTTGCTTTCAGGTGAATGATATCCGTTACTCCTGCCAGGATCACGGACTGGAAGGTTTTGATGCCCTTCGTATCCCGGTTGATATACGCATCACGAAGCTGCGCCAGGAAGTCCAGAAACACCTGGTTGTTTGACGCGCTGTCCACCTCGTCAATGGCCAGCACAATCGGTTTCTCCGATCCATCGCACCAGTCCAGAAGGGTATCGAACAACTCGTCCAGCTGCGCCTCTCCTTCTTTCCGTGACAGAAAATCCTCCATCTGCATCTTGAGCATATCCGGCAATTCCAGGCCTGCGCGGAGTTCCCGCTTCAGTTTCCGGCAAAATGCCTTCACAAACGATTCCTCCGTGCGGAAGCCCGCTTGCCCGATTCCCTCAAAACTGAGGCTGACCACCATATATTCCCCGGACAAAGCCCGCCGCACTGCTTCAATCGTCGTTGTCTTCCCATATTGCCGCGAGCGGTTAATCATGAAATACTTCCCGGCAGCAATCATCGTCCGGATTTCCTCCACACGTTCCGAAAGATCCACCATATAATGTCTGGATGGGATGCACACGGCCGTTGTATTGAATTCTTTCATCCTGATACTTATTTCCCCTGGAAATATTCATGGATTCCCTTCGCGGCAGCTTTCCCGGCACCCATCGCAAGGATGACAGTCGCGGCACCGGTCACAGCATCACCGCCGGCAAACACTGCTGCCTTCGATGTCTCTCCGTTTTCCTCTTTCGCAACGATGCATCCGCGGCGGTTCACATCCAACCCGTCCGTTGTCGAAGAAATCAACGGGTTCGGGGATGTCCCCAGGGACATAATCACCGTATCGCACGCGATCTCGTATTCGCTGCCGGGAACCTCTACCGGCCTGCGGCGGCCCGATTCGTCCGGTTCGCCCAATTCCATTTTGATGATCCGGATGCCGCGGACCCAGCCCTTATCATCTGAAAGGATCTCCACCGGATTCTGCAGCAGGTCAAAAATGATCCCTTCCTCTTTCGCATGGTGGACTTCCTCCACCCGCGCAGGCAGTTCCTTTTCACTGCGGCGATAAACAATGTGCACCTCGGCTCCAAGACGGAGCGCCGTCCTGGCTGCATCCATCGCAACGTTTCCGCCGCCAACAACTACGACCTTCTTTCCCCTGGAAATCGGCGTATCCGCATCCTTGAATGCCTTCATCAGATTGTTCCGGGTCAGGAACTCATTCGCAGAAAAGACACCGGAAAGCTGCTCGCCGGGGATGCCCATAAACTTCGGAAGCCCCGCGCCGGAACCGATGAAGATTGCCTCGAAGCCTTCTTCTTCCATCAGTTCATCAATCGTAATGGATTTCCCGATAATGACATTGGTCTCGATCTTTACGCCAAGCCCCTTGACATTTTCCACTTCTTTTGCTACAACTTCATCTTTAGGCAAACGGAATTCCGGTATGCCGTAGACCAAAACGCCGCCTGTTTTGTGGAGTGCCTCGAAGATCGTTACATCATAACCCAGCCGCGCCAGATCCCCGGCACAGGTCAGCCCTGCCGGCCCGGAACCGATGACAGCCACCTTGTGCCCGTTCTTCGGGATGTCACTATGGGGCTTGATGCCATTTTCGCGCGCCCAGTCCGCAACGAACCGCTCCAGCTTTCCGATCGCAACCGCCTCTCCCTTGATGCCGCGGACACAGACGCCCTCGCACTGGCTCTCCTGCGGGCAGACCCTGCCGCAGACCGCAGGCAGCGCGCTCGATTCACTGATGATCTCATAGGCTTTCTCAAAGTTTTCTGCCGCCACTTCCTGGATGAACGCCGGGATATTGATCGATACCGGACAGCCACCCACACAGCGCGGGTTCTTGCAGTTCAGGCAGCGCTTCGCCTCTTCCACTGCTTCTTCTTTTGTATACCCAAGACATACCTCATCAAAATTTTTAGCGCGTACTGCCGGATCCTGCTCGCTGATCGGAATGCGCTTTGTCATATCTGCCATTACTGCGCACCTCCTTTCCCCTGATCTGCATCTGCACATTGCCCGCATCCACCATGATGCGTCTCCCCTTCTTCAAACGCAAGTTTTTTCCTGCCTTCTTCTGTCTTGTACTGCGCCATTCGGGACATGGCAAGATCAAAGTCCACAAGATGCCCGTCAAACTCCGGCCCGTCCACGCAGGCAAACTTCACCTTCCCGTCCACAATCAGGCGGCATGCACCGCACATCCCGGTACCATCCACCATGATCGGGTTCATCGAAACAATCGTATGCAATCCCAGTTCTTTGGTCAGCTTGCAGACGAACTTCATCATGATCATCGGCCCGATTGCCACACAGTGGTCATATGTGATCCCCTGATCATAAAGTGCCTGCAGCTGGTTCGTCCCCATACCTTCAAAACCGAAGCTTCCATCATCCGTACAGATATAGACATTTTTCGCAACAGCCTTCATCTCATCCATATAGAAGAGCAGGTCTTTTGTACGCGAACCCATAATGACATCGACCTCGACGCCATGCTCATGCAGCCACTTCACCTGCGGATACACCGGTGCTGCGCCCAGCCCCCCGGCAATGAAGACGATCTTCTTCTTCTTGACATCATCCAGGTTCTTCTCCAGGCAAAGATCCGAAGGCAACCCCAGCGGTCCCACGAAATCCGTGAAGGAATCCCCAACAGAAAGCGCGTGCATCTTTCCGGTCGATGCGCCGATTTCCTGCACAACGATCGTGACCGTCTGTTTCTCCCTGTCATAATCACAGATCGTCAGAGGGACACGTTCCCCGTCCTCTCCGTCTTTCGCAATAATAAACTGTCCAGGCAGACACGAATGCGTCACCCGGGGAGCCACCACGTCCATCAGATAGATGTTCGCTGCAAGCTCCTCCTTTCTTACAATTTCATACATATCCAAAAAACTCCTTTAATCGCTCACGAAAAATAAACCAACTCATCTTCCGGCTTCTTCCCCGGCTTAATCTCGACCGGATAAAGCACCGGCCCTTTGCCACGGTATTCAATGGCAAATTCATTTTTAACCTTTGCCCGCAGGTCAATCCAGCTTTTGTGCTGCATTTCCGAGGACTTCGGGTATTTGCATTTCATACCCAGGAACTGGATGTCCTCCACACAGCAAGTCATGGCAAACCTGCCCGGAACGAAGGTATTTCCGGAAAGCCTGCCCTTCCCTTCTTTTGGATTGTATACAAGCCCCAGGAAGTGTACAATTTTTCCATCATACTTCTTCGGATGATCCATACAATCCATAAACCACAGCGCATAATCTGCGTCCGTGATCTCCAGTTCCGGCTGGGACAGATCGAACGGGAGTTCGTCTTCTGTATTGTCCACAGAACCATCCACCCGTTCATAGACAATTTGTGCCGGACGGTTGAAAGATTTGATGTTTGCCCGGAATTTTGCCTTGGGCGTCTTTTCGGTACAGCGGTTGATAATGATGACCTCCGCCTTGAACAGCTGCTCCTTCATCATGACTCCCATATTCTGCATATAGGATTCAAACGTGCTGCCGTCCACGCTTGCAAGGGACTGGACAATCGTCCAGTCCTTCGGCCCTTCCATTTCATACAGCGGCGCCACTTCCCAGGTACCGTTATACTCAATGAATACGGCCTGCGGATGATGTTTGTCCGAAAGTTCCGACAGATGCGCCTCCGTGAAATCCTCTTTCTTCTCGATCCACTCTACAAAGATCCCCTGCTTTTCCAGCTGCTTTGCATCATATTCTTCCTCGCCATCCTCGCAGACGATAAGCAGCACACGGGACAACTCCGCCGCAAAGCCGTTCTTCAGCAAAGTCTCTTTGATCAGGGTCGTCTTGCCCCCATCCATAAACCCGAAAAAGACATATACCGGGATCTCATTTTCCTGATTCTGATTCAAAGCCCAAATATCTCCTTTATCTTCTCCTCCTGCAGCCCGGTGCCGATGACAACCAGACGTCCGGTATAATCCGGCTCCCCGCTGCGCAGCTCATAGTCGCCCTCCACCAGGTCAAAGTAGATCCAGCTCCCGTCCTTGGACGGTACCATACCTTTGGAACGGATGACATACCCGTATTCCTCGGTTTCTGAAAACGCCTTCAGTGCAGCCTCGATGGTCTCCTTCTCAAAAATATGCGGTGTTTCAATACCCCAGGTATCGAAAATCTCATCCGCATGGTGGTGGTGATGGTGATGACCATGGCCGTGGCCTTCATGATCATGATGATCGTGGCCTTCGTGGTCGTGATCCCCGTGGTCATGGCCGTGATCGTGACCTTCGTGGTCATGATCGTGATGATCGTGGCCGTGACCTTCGTGGTCATGATCCCCGTGGTCGTGGCCATGATCGTGGCCTTCGTGATCGTGATCCCCATGGTCATGGTCATGATCTCCGTGATCGTGATCATGGTCTTCGTGATCATGATCGTCGTGGTCGTGATCCCCGTGGTCATGACCTTCGTGGCCGTCGTGATCGTGATCGTGATCGTCGTGATCATGATCTCCGTGGCCGTGGTCGTGATCGTGGCCGTCGTGGTCATCGTGATCATGATCGTGATGGTCGTGGTCGTGATCATGATGATCGTGGTCTCCATGACCATGATGGTGCTCGTGCTCATGTGCCTCAGCGTCCGCCTTGTGGTGAAGCTCCGCCAGCGTCTTCATTTCCAGATTGTCCTGCCCTTCCATCGCAGCAAGAATCTTTTTGCCGTCAATCTCTTCCCAGGGCGTGGTAATCAGCGCCGCCTTCTGGTTGAGCCCCTTGATCAGCTCGACCGCCTCTTCCACCTTCGCCGTGTCAATCTCAGAAGTCCGGGACAGGACGAGGGTCGTGGCATGCTCGATCTGGTTGTTGAAAAACTCACCGAATGCCTTCATCTGCTTCCTTGCCTTCTTTGCGTTGACAACGGTCACAAGTGCATTCAGCTTCACATCTGCTTCTTTTTCCATATCAATCACGGATGCCATCACATCGGACAGCTTGCCCACCCCGGAAGGCTCGATCAGAATTCGATCCGGCGCAAACCGTTCCATGACCTCACGCATGCTCTTCGCGAAATCCCCGACCAGCGTACAGCAGATGCATCCGGAGTTCATTTCTGTGATCTCAATCCCTGCATCCTTGAGGAAACCGCCGTCAATCCCAACCTCCCCGAACTCATTTTCGATCAGGACAATCTTCTCTCCGGAAAATGCCTGGTCAATCAATTTCTTGATCAAGGTCGTTTTTCCGGCTCCTAAAAACCCGGAAAAAATATCAATTTTTGTCATAATAAAATCCTCCTACATAGATCCTTTCACATCTTGTCCGGCGCAGAGAAGCCAAGCAGCTCAATCGCTTTTTCAAGCACACGCCGGGTCAGCAGCAGCTCTGCAAGGAAACTCTTCTTCCTTGCTTCATCCTCCTGTGCAAGGATTTTTGTTTCATGATAGAAATGATTCAAAGCATTGGACAACTCATAAATATATGCACAGAGGCGGTTCGGCGCACTCTCCTCAAACGCGCCGCGGACTGCTCCCGCAAATTTTGACAGCCCCAGTACCAGATCTTTTTCGCTGTCCGATGCTGCTGGAAGTATCGCATTCCCATCCAGTTCTGCCAGACTGCCGCCAGCCGCCTCATACTTCTTCAAGATTGACTTAATCCGGACAATCGTATACAATATATAGGGCCCTGTGTTCCCTTCAAACGAAATAAATCGATCTACGTCAAAGATATAATCCTTGCCGGGCTGGTTTGAAAGATCCCCGTATTTCACAGCAGAAAGCCCGACCGTCTCTGCGGTTTCCCGTGCCTGCGTTTCATCCATCTGGCCGTTTCCATTTGCACGGATCTTTTCAAACATTTTCCCGCTGATGTCATCCAGCAGGCTGGAGAGACGCATCACACCGCCCTCACGGGTTTTGAACGGATGCCCGTCCTTTCCGTTCATCGTACCAAAGCCGATAAATTCCAGATCCACATCCTGAGGGACGATCCCGGTTTTCTTCGCGCAGCGGAATACCTGGACAAAATGCAGTTCCTGCCGCTTGTCCACCACATACATGACCTTGTCCGGATGATAGTCTTGCATCCGCCAGACTAATGTGGCAAGATCTGTCGTATCATACAGTGCTGCGCCATCGGATTTCAGGATCATACATGGCGGTATCTGCTTCGTATCTGTTTCCTCTGCCACATCAACTACAAGCGCCCCTTCACTTTCATAAGCATAACCGTCTGCCTTCATTTTGTCTACCATCGGTGCAATATACGGTTCGCTGTCGGATTCGCCTTTCCAAAGGTCGAACGAAACGTCCAGACGCTCATAGTTTTTCTTCAGATCCGTAACGGATACCGAAAGAATATGCGACAGGAGAGCCTGATAACCACGCCGTCCGGATTGCATCTCCTGGGTTGCTGAAAGCGCCAGCTTCCGGAATGCTTCATCTTCTTTGGACTTCGCACTTGCCGTCGGATAGATTTCTTCCAGTTCCTGGATTGTAAATGGCGGCTCCTTGGGATACTCTCCTGAATAATCCGGATCAAAGTATGGCAGATCCGGCTGGCGGAGCGCAAGTTCCGCGATAATCAGGCCCATCTGCGTACCCCAGTCTCCCAAATGGATATCGCCGATCACGGTATTTCCCATAAAGCGTGCAATCCGCTTGATCGCTTCGCCGATCACGGCAGAACGCAGATGCCCAACATGCAAAGGCTTTGCCACGTTTGGCCCGCCGTAATCTATCATAATCGTCTGCGGTGCCTCTACCGGCTCCACACCCAGCCGCCCGGTCTGCGGATCAGAATCCGCGAGCATCCCTGCCGCATATTCCGCCAGAACCTCCGGCTTGATCCGCAGGTTCAAAAAGCCCGGACCTGCCACGGATACTTCT
>CADBTO010000200.1 GCA_902797565.1 uncultured Lachnospiraceae bacterium | reverse complement strand
TTCCTCAAATACCACGGAGCCATCCTGCTGGATGGACAGGGTGTTTTCTTCTGCACGTTCTTCAAACACGCCCTGGAACATAACGAATGCCGCAACAGCAGCCGCCAGAAGGATCACTGCCGAAAGAACCACCAGGATCGTCCTGCGCCGTTTCTGCGTTTCCAGCCTCGCCTTCTCCCTCCGGAGCCGCCGTTCCTCCGGACTCATGTCTTCCAAACGCCTGCTTTTCGCTTTTTTTCCTGCAGCCATACGAACTCCTATTCCTCCGCCAAATCCAGATAATCCTCCGACTTGAACCGGTGCGGAAAAAAACGCTTCCGCCAGCCTGCCACAATGCCTTCTGCTTCCATCTGTACTTCCTGTTTCAGCGTGAAAGAAAACAGCTTTTCCGGCGGTGTCACCGTGATGAACTGCAGCGTATACAGCGCTGCTGCTGAAATCCTTCGTTCCATCACATCTCCGCAGCTGCTGCAGAGCACCCCGCCCTTCTCATATGAAAAGTATGCCAGACTGTCCAGATTCCCGCAAGAGAGGCACCCGAACAGGTTCGGATACTCTCCACTGATAACAAAACTCTTGAACTCATACACCAGCTTGATCAGCGGATAGGGCATTTTCCCTGCAAGCAGCGCCCGCAGCGCCACATACAGAAGGTCTATGCGTTCCGCCTCCTCCATTCCTTCCGCTGCGTAATAGCCCGCCAGCTCCGCAAAATACGATGCATACCAGACTGCGGACAGATTCGCGGAAATCTCCGTAAACGGATGGCTGATTTTCGCAGACACAATCGAATTGGAATGCTTTCCTTCAAACACCTCAAAACTGCCAAATGCAAATGGCTGGCAGGTGATAAGCTGGCTTCTTGGACGACGTGCGCCCCTGGCAAAACCGGAAAACTTCCCTTTCTCACGGGTCAAAAGAACAATCCGCTTGTCATATTCCCCGACCGGCGCAGCAGAAAGGACGCAGCCCCGCAGCATTTCCCCTGGCATTTATTCCAAATCATCCTTTCGGTAGCCGTAGTTTTTCATCAGGACCTCATTATCACGCCACCGTTCCCGCACCTTGACCCAAAGTTTCAGATTCACTTTTTTCCCAAGGCTCTGTTCCATCTCGTAACGCGCCCGGCTGCCAATCTCCTTGAGCCGTGTGCCTTTTTTTCCAATGATGATCCCTTTATGTCCTTCACGCTCGCAAACAATCGTCGCGTCAATATCATAAAGCGGCTTGCCCCGGCGCAGCTTCATCTTATCAATCAAAACCGCAATGCCATGGGGCACCTCATCCTCCAGCACATGGAGTGCTTTCTCACGGACAATTTCCGCACAAATCGCACGCTGCGGCTGGTCTGTTATGGTATCCGGATCAAAATACATCGGTCCGTATGGCAAGTAACGGAATACCGTATCAACCAGATCCTCACAGCCTTCCCCGGTCTTTGCGGAAACCGGAATGATCTCCGCAAAATCCAATACATCCTGGAATGCTGCTATTACAGGCAGCAGCTCGTCCTTGGGGATCGTGTCAACCTTGTTGATCAAAAGCAGAACCGGCACGGTTTCCCTGGCCAGACGCTCTGCGATCGCGCGATCCTTCTCCCCAACGCGCTTGTCCGGCTCCACCATCCAAAGTACCAGATCTATCCCTCGAAGTGCTCCGAATGTGGCGCTTTCCATATATTTTCCAAGCTTATTTTTTGCCTTCTGTACACCCGGCGTATCCAGAAAAACAATCTGCCCGCGCTCCTCTGTCAGGACGCACTGGATACGGTTGCGGGTCGTCTGCGGCTTTGCCGATGTAATCGCGATTTTTTGTCCCACAAGGTGGTTGACCAGCGTCGATTTCCCCACGTTCGGCCTTCCGATGATCGTCGCAAATCCGGATTTTGTGATACTTGTGTTGCCATTCGCCTGCCCTGTCTCTCTTGTATGATCTTCTTCAATAATAAAATGATTATGATGCTCATCCAATCTTTCTAGTCTCCTCAAATAAATCCGCCGCTTCCTCAATGGCGTGCTCATTCCCTACTACCACTCTATGATTCTGGGACAGTGCTTCCCGCACGGCATCAGCCAGCGCACGGATATCCCCCGGCTGTGCACCGATCACTTCATCACGCTCCTGCTGCAGGCGCATCGCCGTGATGCCGGTCAGGTACGCTGCCAGTGAGCGCTGCCCGTCCAGATAGGGCGTCAACGGCGTATCCAGCGAAGAGATCGCTCCAATAATATACTTCGTCATTTCCCGTTCATCTGCTGCAAACGCCTCGATATATTCCGGCGTATGCGCAAATACTGCATCCGTATCCCGCAGGTTGGGATCCCGGTAAGACGCCAGCGCCATGCAGCCGCTGCGTGTGAAGTTACTCATACAGCCGTATGCGCCGCCCTTCATCCGGATATTCAGCCACAGGTAATCATAACTCAAAATAACCCGCAGGATCCGCATCGCCCCGTTGAATGCATGGCCGCCCGCGGCAAAACTTCCCGCGCGTGCCACATAGTTCACCGTGCTCGCTGTCTTGTACCCCGTGTTTTTGGCTGTTGGAACAAATGGCTGCTCCGGTTCCGCCGGACTCCCTTCGGGCATTGCTTCCCTGAGTTTCGGAAGGTATGCCCGGACATTCTCGATCGCCCGGTTCTTCCCTGTCGTGCTGACCAGAAGACGCTGCTGTACCAGGACACGCGCAAACAGTTCACGGATCCGCTTCTGCAGGCCTTCCACGCGATCATCAAAATGTTCCGCCGCGTCAAACAGGAAATCAAAATAATCCGCACCGCCCTCTGCGTCCAGAACTGCGTAGATTTTCCGGAACGCGGCTCCTGCGCGGGAGGCTGCAATCGCGTTGCCCGCCGTCATAATACGGCGCTGCATCGCGCTCTTTTCCTCATTGACCAGTTCCTTCAAACGCTTTTTGTCTGAAAAATCCGAATCCAGAAGGATTGACTGGAGAATGGCAAATGCCTTCTCCATGTTCTCATACAGGAACTTTGCCTTTGCTTCTATATAAAGCTTTGTCGCTCCGCTGCCGTCCTCTCTCTCACAGACGCGCAGGTCTACAGAAATGCCGCCAGTATACAGGTTGATCTCATTGGAAAGTTCCTTGTAGGAATAGTCCTTCGTATCGACCAGCGTAAGGCTGTGGAGCGCAAACGCGAGCAGCGGCACGTCCTCCATCGCCAGATCCGATACGTCAAACAGCACGTCGATATATTGAATCCCGCTCGTTTCCGTGTCCACATGTAATGCCGAAATCCCATCCAACTCAAGTTCCGTATAATGGATCGGGCGGATCTCCTTCCGCAGGTCACTGCGGGAAAGCATCGGGATTGACAGCAGTTCCTCCGGCGTACTCGGTTCATCCTGGTATTCCTCCAGATGATGCGTACTCTCTACAAGCTGCGCAACCTCTTCCGGAGTAAGCGACGCCTTGTAGCGTGCCAGTTCACTGCGGAGCCGATGATCCTCTTCCGCCGCAAGATTGGCCTTCGGACATACACAGACGATCGAAGCATGATGGTTGGACAACAGATAACGCTCGATCAGTTCCTCAAAATACCCGGTGCCAACTTTTTTCTTCAGATCTGAAAGCACGCCCAGCGCAAACAGGTGCAAAAACGGCTGTTTCTTGTCATAAAGCCAGCTATCCAGCATCGAAAGCCCATACATCAGTCCTTTCGGATAGGCCCCGAAATCCGCTTCCCGGAACCGGAACTCCGAGGAATTGATTGCGGCAAGCAATGCTTTTTCATCAATGCCATGTTCCACCTGCGCCCTCAGCGCCTTTTCAATCACAGAAACGAACTCGTCCCGCCGTTCCAGGTTCGTCCCCTTTGCCACGATGGAAAAATACGGCTGGTAAATGCTTGCAACAAACCCGCCGCTGATATCCTCGACGATCCCTGCATCAATCAGTGCCTGCTTGAGCGGTGCACCCGGCGCGGACAGCAGGGCATAATCCAGGATATCAAACGCCTGGTACAGCTCAGCATTCAGCGACGTATCAATCACAAAACTCTCTGACAGATAGGTCTTGTTCTTCGAATCCTCGCCCTCCGGAATCGGATAGTTTTTCACGACGATCCGTTTCTGCGCAAACTCCTCCTGCTTTTTGATCTCGGAATCCAGATCAATCGCATCGTATTTTGACAGGTATTCACGATCCAGATATTCCAGGCGTTCCGTGAAATCCATATTCCCATAAAGATAGATATAGGAATTGCAGGGATGGTAATAACGGCCATGGAAATCCAGGAACTGTTCATAAGTCAGATTGGGAATATCTTTGGGATCTCCACCGGATTCCACACTATATGCTGTATCCGGGAACAGGGAATTGAGTACCTCCCGGGACAGCACGTCGTCCGGTGAAGAAAAAGCACCCTTCATCTCATTATAGACCACGCCGTTGATCAACAGATCCGCCTCCGGCGATTCCAGC
The DNA here is from genome assembly GCA_902797565.1 of uncultured Lachnospiraceae bacterium. GTDB lineage: Bacteria > Bacillota > Clostridia > Lachnospirales > Lachnospiraceae > Weimeria. The sequence continues at coordinate 11,443 of CADBTO010000200.1, read as the reverse complement.
TCATAATGCCAGCCTTCCTGCTGGAAGATCTCACGGCGCGCATAGATATTCGGACGCAGCACCGCGTCCATATAGACGTCCATCAGATTTTTGAAATCCGCATCGTTTTCGCTCGCCACCGGATAAACGGTCTTATCCGGGTAGGTCATCGCATTCAAAAAGGTGTTCAAGGATCCCTTCACCAGCTCCACAAAGGGATCCTTCACCGGATATTTCTGGGAACCACAGAGCACGGAATGCTCGATGATATGCGCCACTCCGGTGGAATCCTCCGGCGGCGTGCGGAAGGCAATGTAAAACACTTTATTGTCATCATCATTCTCCACCAGGGCAAGGGTTGCGCCGCTGCTCCGGTGCCGCACGATATAACCGACGGAATGGATATCCCCGAGACCCGTCCGGCCGATCAGATCATACGCCTTCGGTAATTCTTTCATGATGGTAGAACTCCTTTGTGTGCTTCTAACACCTCGATACTGAGGTTACATTGCCCTGCTGCGCAGGACAATGTTACCTCTTCTGTGACTGCGTGAGGATGCGTCGCTTCGCTCCGAACCTCACTCCGTCTGACGATCTTCGCACAGTCGGAGTTTAGGGAGAACTCCTTCGTGTGCTCCTAACACTCCGTCCGGCGAATCAGTCATTCTGAATATGTACATCCATCTGGTGATAAGGAATTTCGATGCCTGCTGCGTCCAGTTCCCCTTTCGCGCGTTCCAGTGTTTCCCAGCGCACAGGCCAATAATCATCTGCCCGCACCCAGAAACGCATCCCGACGTCAATTCCGTCAGAACCCAGTTCCGACACATAGACAAGGACATCTTCTCCTTCCAGCCTGCGGCTGCATTCCATAATCACCCGCGCAAGGATCTGCTTCGCAATCTGCAAATCCGTGCTGTATGCAAGTGTAATCTTGATATCCTCCTGCCGCTTGCCGCTGGATGTATAGTTCTTCAGCGACGTATTTGCAAGTACACCATTTGGTATTACAATCAATTTGTTATCAATCGTGATCAGCTTCGTATAAAAGATCGAAATCTCCTTGACATTACCCTCATTGCCATGGGTATCTTCATAAATATAATCCCCGACCACGAATGGCTTGAGCATCAGAATCAGGATGCCGCCTGCAAAGTTTGACAGCGCCCCCTGCAAGGCAAGCCCTGCCGTCAGACCCATCGAGGCAACCGCCGCCGCGATGGACGTTGGCGCAATTCCAAAGATGCCCAGGATCAGGACCAGCAGCAGACCATAGCCCGCAATCTTCAGCACGGCCTCCAGGAACTGGCAGACCCCGGTGTCCACGCCGCGCTTCATCATCCCCTTCTTCAGCCAGGACGAAAGCCCGCGGACAATCCGTACCCCAAAGAAATAGCATACTAATGCAAGGAAGGAACTCCAGCAGAGCGAAATTGCGTCGCTCCGCACACCGGTCAGCCAGGTCTGCAGCAGGCCCGTTCCATCGTTGACAGACTGTGTCACGGTATCCGTGACCTCCTGCGCAATGTCCTCGCCTGCCTTCTGGATTTTTTCCGCCGCTTCACCGGCATCAACAGAAAGCAGGATCCGGGGCAAATACGTGTTTATCATACAGCCATCTGTCCCCCTTTCGATGTTCACCCGCTGATATCGTGGATGAACAAACCGCTCCGCAGCTTCGGCTCAAACCAGGTGGACTTCGGCGGCATCAAGCGTCCCGCGTCTGCCACCGCAAAAAGTTCCGAAATCGCCACGGGATACAGGGCAAACCCTGCCGCTGCATCCATCCGGCACCTGCGTTCAAGTTCTGACAGTCCACGGATGCCTCCAACAAAATCAATCCTTGGATCCTCTTTGGGATTTTCAATTCCCAGGATCGGTGAAAAAATATGCTCCTGCATCAGTGCAACATCCAGCCCATCCACAGGATCATTGTTCCGATATTCCGGACGGAAGGCATACAAAAACCACATGCCGCCAATACAAAGCGAAAACTCTCCTTTTTGCTTCGGACGGAGTGGGATCGAATCAGACATAATCTCCTCTGCCACTTTTGAAATTTCTGCACGAAATTCCTGGGAAGACAGGCCATTCAGATCCTTTACCACACGGTTGTAGTCCATCAGGTTCAGCTCTTCATCAGCAAATAATACCGACAAAAAGCTGTTCCATTCTTCCTCTCCGGTATAATCCGGATGCGCTGCGCGCTGCTTCTGCCCCACACGGACAGCAGACGCGGCACGGTGGTGTCCGTCTGCTATATATATAGAAGGAATTTTTTCAAATTCATCCTGGATCGTCTGGATCCACTCCGGCCGCGAAATAATCCAGACCCGCTGACGGACATCCTCTTCATCCACGAAATCATACACCGGCTCCGTTTCCCGAACCGACGCGATCAGGCCGGCCAGCCGCTCCTGCCTGCGGTATGCAAGGAAGATCGGCCCCGTCTGCGCCTGTGTCACCTCGATATGGCGGATGCGGTCTGCTTCCTTCGCAGCCAGCGTGTTCTCATGTTTTTTGATCACGCCCTGCTCGTAATCGTCAATACTTGCAAGCCCGACGATCCCGCACTGGCTCCTTCCTTTCATGACCAGCTCATACAGATAAAAGGCAGGCGCCTCCTCCTGGATATAGGAACCATTCTCCCGCCACTCCGAAAGCAGGCTTGCCGCACGCTCATAAACCGCCTCGTCATAGGTGTCCACGCTTGCAGGCAGACCGGTCTCCGCACGGTCAATCGCCAGGAAGCTTCCGCGATGGGTCTTGACAAAATCCGTCGCTTCCTTTCTGGAATATACATCATAGGGCAGAGCGGCGATCGTAGACGCCAGATCTGCCCTGGGGCGAATCGCCCGAAAAGGCTTTAATTTTGCCATATTATTTCACCACCCGAATCCGGATCACTTCTTCGACTGCGGAAAGCTTCTCGATGACCGCCTCTGTAACCGGACTGTCCAGATCCATCAGCGTATATGCAAATTCGCCGCGGCTCTTGTTCATCATGTCGGATACGTTGATGTCTGCGTCTCCTAAAATTGTGGTATACTTTGCAATCACACCCTTCGTGTTCTCGTGCATGACCGCAATCCGCCCGGCACCTGTGCACCGGCCCATATCACAGCGCGGGAAGTTCACGGAATTCCGGATATTTCCATTTTCCAGATAATCCATAATCTCTTCCACAGCCATCTCCGCGCAGTTTTCTTCCGCTTCCTCGGTGGACGCGCCCAGATGCGGCGTTGCAATGACTCCCGGCGCACCTGCTGTCTTCGGATTCGGGAAGTCTGTGACATAATGGCGAAGCTTGCCGGATGCAAGCGCGTCGCATACCGCATCCTCATCCACCAGAAGATCCCGCGCGAAATTCAGGATCACGGTGCCGCGCTTCATCATCTCAATCTGCGGACGCCCGACCATCTTGCGCGTATTCTCCAAAAGCGGTACATGGACCGTAATGAAATCACATTCTCTGAAAATATCATCCAGATTATTGATATGCTTCACGCTCCGTGACAAATTCCACGCCGCATTCACAGAAATATACGGATCATAGCCATAAACTTCCATCCCCATATGGGTCGCCGCATTCGCCACAAGCACGCCGATCGCGCCAAGCCCGATCACGCCGAGTTTTTTGCCGCTGATCTCAATACCTGCAAAATTCTTTTTCGCGCTCTCCATATTCTTGGAGATATTCGCGTCTTCTTTGTTCGCTTCCACCCAGTTCGCGCCGCCCACGATATCACGGCTGGCGATCAGCATCCCGGCAAATACCATTTCTTTCACGGCATTTGCATTCGCGCCGGGCGTGTTGAAAACAACGATCCCCTGTTTCGCGCAGCGCTCCAGCGGAATGTTGTTCACCCCCGCGCCGGCACGGGCGATTGCGAGAAGCTTGTCCGAAAACTCCAAGTCATGCATCTTCGCCGAACGCACCAGAATTGCTTCCGCTTCCGCGATATTCTTTGTTTCTTTATAGTTCGTTGAAAACTTGTCTGTCCCCTTCCGGGAGATGGCGTTTAAGCAGTGATAATTATACATCAGATTTCTCTCCTAACGTTCAACCTCAACCATTCTTTTTCTCAAAATCTTCCATGAAGTCCACCAGCTTCTGGACGCCTTCATACGGCATCGCATTGTAAATCGATGCACGCATGCCGCCCACCGTCCGGTGTCCTTTCAGATTCTCCAGCCCGGCAGCCTTCGATTCCGCTACGAACTTTTGATCAAGTTCGTCGTTGCCGGTCACGAATGGCACGTTCATCAGGGAACGGTCTTCCTTGCGGACAGTACCCCGGAACATCTTGCTGTTGTCCAGGAAATCATAAAGCAGCGCCGCCTTCTTTTCATTGCGCTCCTTCATTGCCGCAAGCCCGCCATTTGCCTTCAGCCACTTGAACACCAGCCCGCAGATGTAGATCGTGTAGCAGGGCGGCGTATTGTAGAGCGAATCATTATCTGCCTGCGTCTTGAACTTCAGCATCGTCGGCGTGCACGGCAGGACATCGTCCGTAATCAGGTCTTCGCGGATGATATCAATCACCATTCCCGCAGGCCCGACGTTTTTCTGGACGCCGCCATACATAATCGCATACTTCGTAATGTCCACCGGCTCCGAAAGAAAGCAGGACGAAACATCCGAAATCAGGTTCTTTCCCTTTGTATTCGGCAGGGTCTTGAATTTCGTACCATAGATCGTGTTGTTCTCACAGATGTATACATAATCCATATCGTCAGTGATCGGCAGATCCGAACAATCCGGAATATAGGAGAACGTCTGGTCTGCGGAAGAAGCCAGTTCCACCGCCTCGCCATACAGCTTCGCCTCCTGGTATGCCTTCTTTGCCCACTGCCCGGTTACGATATAGCCTGCCTTCTTGTTCTTCATCAGGTTCATCGGGATCGCCGCAAACTGCTGGCTTGCACCACCCTGCAGAAACAGCACCTTATAGTTTTCCGGAATCCCGATCAACTCCCGAATATCCGCCTCAGCGGTCTTGATGATATCGTCAAACATCTTCGAACGGTGGGACATCTCCATCACGGACATCCCGCAGCCCTTGTAGTTCATCATATCCGCAGCCGCTTCGCGAAGTACCTCCTCCGGAAGTACGGCAGGACCTGCTGAAAAATTGTAAACCCGATTTTCGCTCATCTGTAATCTCCTTTTTGAAACCCTTTTCCATTTCAAGTTGCCATCTCAAGCTGTCATCTCAAATCTGTCAGATATCGCTTCCGTCAAAGCAATCCGCAATCGGCTTGCCCGGCGCGACCATTGGCCAGACTTTGTCATCGCTGTCCACCAGGACGTCGATCACCACTGGCGTCTGCATCGCGAGCGCCTGGTCCAGCGCACGGTCAAACTCCTCCCGCGTCTTCGCCGAAATCCCGGTTGCACCCATCGCCTCCGCCAGCTTCACATAATCCACACTGTCCCGCAGTACGGTGGCAGAATAACGCTGGTCATAAAACAGATCCTGCCACTGCCGCACCATACCCAGGACATGGTTGTTGATGACGATTTCAACCAATGGCAGCTGCTCGCGGACTGCCGTGGCAAGCTCATTCATATTCATCCGGAAACACCCGTCCCCGGCAATATTGAAGACCCGCTCGCCCTTCTCTGATACGCCTTCTCCTGCCGCCCTTCCGATCGAGGCACCAATCGCCGCCCCAAGTCCGTAGCCCATCGTGCCCAGGCCGCCGGAAGTCAGGAGCTGCCGCGGCGCGTGGTACTTATAGAACTGCGCCGCCCACATCTGGTGCTGTCCCACTTCTGTCGTAATGAGCGCCTTTCCGCCGGTGCGCTGGTACAGCCGGTCAATGACATACGGCCCGTTCAGTCCATCCGGGATTTCAAGCGGTGCCATTTCACAAAGCTTCTTCACATGGGACATCCAGTCCTCATGGTGCATCTGCGGGATCTGCGGCAGCAGCAACTCCAGCGCTTCCGCAAGATCTCCGATGATCTGCGCATCCACGACCTTGTTTTTGTTGACCTCCGCTTCATCAATATCAATCTGCAAAATCTTCGCATTTTCGCAGAATCGATCTGCATTCCCAAGCACCCGGTCAGAAAACCGGGTACCGAGCGCAATCAGCAGGTCACATTCCGATACACCCAGGTTTGAGCCCTTCGTGCCATGCATCCCCAGCATACCCGTATACCGGGGATTTGTCCCGTCGAATGCGCCCTTCCCCATCAGGGAATCACAGACCGGCGCATCCAGACGGTCTGCCAGCTGCACCAGCTTCTCCTGCGGCACACCGGAAAGGACGGCACCGCCGCCCACAAAGATAAACGGCTTCTTTGCTTCCCGGATCATCTCCAGCGCGGTATCCACCGCCTCCTGCGTAATCACAGGCTTCTCTGCCTTCGGAATCAGCCGGGTCACCAGGCTGTCCGGATTTTCGGACTTTTCGTATTCACATTTCGCCGCCGTCACATCTTTCGTCACATCCACAAGCACCGGTCCCGGACGCCCGCTCCGCGCGGTCTTGAATGCGCGGCGTAGTGTTGCCGCCAGCATTTCCACATCCTTGACGATGAAGTTGTGCTTCGTGATCGGCGTTGTAATCCCGGCAATATCCACCTCCTGGAAGCTGTCCTTGCCCAGCAGCGGCACGGTGACATTACAGGTAATTGCCACGATCGGGACAGAATCCATATGCGCCGTAGCGATACCCGTAACCAGGTTCGTTGCGCCGGGCCCGCTTGTCGCGAAGCAGACCCCCACCTTCCCGGTTGCCCTGGCATAACCGTCTGCCGCATGGGACGCGCCCTGTTCATGGCTGGTCAGCACATGGCGTATCTCATCCCTATGGCGGTAGAGCGCATCATACACATTCAGGATCGCTCCGCCCGGATAACCAAAGATCGTATCCACGCCCTGTTCTTTCAAGCATTCTATAATGATCTCTGAACCATTCAAAACCATATCAAGCTCCCTTCGGGATCTCCAGAACCGCGCCCCGGTTCCCGCTTGTTACCATTGACGCGTAACGGGACAGGTATCCGGTCTGCACACGCGGCGCACGCGGCGTCCATGCAGCGCGCCGGCGTTCCAGTTCTTCTTCCGATACCTTGAGTTCCAAAGACAGACCCGGAATATCAATCGCAATGATGTCCCCTTCTTCGACCAGCGCGATTGGCCCGCCCACTGCTGCCTCCGGTGAAACATGCCCGATACTCGCGCCGCGCGACGCCCCGGAAAACCGGCCATCCGTAATCAGTGCCACGGAACTGCCCAGCCCCATGCCCGCGATGGCAGAAGTGGGATTCAGCATCTCGCGCATGCCCGGACCGCCCTTCGGGCCTTCGTAGCGGATGACCACGACGTCTCCGGGATTGATTTTCCCGCCTTTGATTGCATCGATCGCGTCTTCCTCGCAGTCAAAGACCCGCGCCGGCCCTTCATGCACCATCATTTCCTCCACAACTGCGGAGCGTTTCACGACCGAACCATCCGGCGCAAGGTTGCCCTTGAGCACCGCCAGCCCGCCGGTTTTGGAATACGGATTGTCCACCGGACGGATCACTTCCGGATTCCGGTTTACCGCATTCTGGATGTTCTCGCCGACTGTCTTTCCTGTGACAGTCATACAATCCAGATGCAGCAGTCCAATATCTGCCAATTCTTTCATAACCGCATAGACACCGCCCGCTTCATTCAGATCTTCCATATAGGTGGGACCTGCCGGTGCCAGATGGCACAGGTTCGGCGTCTTCTCGGAAATCCCGTTTGCGAACGCAATATCAAAATCAAAACCAACCTCATGCGCAATCGCAGGCAGGTGCAGCATCGAGTTGGTGGAGCATCCCAGCGCCATATCCACCGTCAAAGCGTTCAAAATCGCATCCTTCGTCATAATATCCCGCGGACGGATGTTCTTTTCCAGCATCTCCATCACGGCATAACCCGCACGCTTCGCCAGCCGCAGCCGCTCGGAATAAACCGCAGGAATCGTCCCGTTGCCCCGCAGGCCCATTCCCAGTACTTCCGTCAGGCAGTTCATGGAATTTGCGGTATACATCCCAGAACAGGAGCCGCAGGTCGGGCAGACATTCTCTTCAAACTCCCGCACATCGTCTTCGGTCATCTTGCCCGCCGCATGGGCACCCACCGCCTCGAACATCGAGGAAAGGGAGCGTTTCTGCCCCTTGACGTGCCCTGCCAGCATCGGGCCGCCGGACACGAAAACCGTCGGCACATTGACCCGTGCCGCTGCCATCAAAAGCCCGGGCACATTCTTGTCGCAATTCGGCACCATAACCAGTGCATCGAACTGGTGTGCGATTGCCATGCATTCCGTGGAATCTGCAATCAGATCCCGCGTCACAAGCGAGTACTTCATGCCCACATGCCCCATCGCAATACCATCGCAGACCGCGATCGCCGGGAAGACGACCGGCGTACCGCCTGCCTCTGCCACGCCCAGCTTCACCGCCTCCACAATCTTGTCCAGATTCATATGCCCCGGCACGATCTCGTTATAGGAACTCACAATACCGACCATCGGCTTCCTGATTTCCTCTGCCGTATATCCCAACGCATTCAGAAGGCTCCGCGCCGGTGCCTGCTGCATGCCGCATTTCATATTATCGCTCTGCATGATTTTATGAACTCCTTTTCACACTCTCCATCTACGACCCTGTTTTCATCCGGAAGCTAAATCCGCTCTGCCACGGCGTCGCCCATCCCGGTGCAGCCCACCTTTGTCATCTTCTGCTTCTGTGCTTCATCCAGCGGCATAATATCCCCGGTGCGGATGCCGTCTGCAAGCACCTGCTTCACTGCTGCCTCGATTGCGTCTGCCTCCTGGTCCAGATCGAAACTGTACCGCAGCATCATGGCAGCGGACAGGATCGTCGCCAGCGGGTTTGCAATATCTTTTCCGGCAATGTCCGGCGCGGAGCCGCCGCTCGGCTCGTAAAGGCCGAACCTGCTCTCGTTCAAAGACGCAGATGGCAGCATCCCGATGGATCCCGTAATCATACTTGCTTCATCCGACAGGATATCCCCAAACATATTTTCGGTAAGCACCACGTCAAACTGGCCCGGATCCTTCACAAGCTGCATCGCCGCATTGTCTACCAGCATATTGGACAGTTCCACTTCCGGATAATCCTTTGCCACTTCTGCCGTCACGGCACGCCAGAGCCTTGAAGAATCCAGCACGTTCGCCTTGTCCACGCTGCAGACCTTCTTCCGGCGCTTCATGGCAATATCAAACGCGCGTTTCGCGATCCGGCGGATTTCTTCTTCATTATATACCAGCGTATCCGTCGCCGTACGAAGCCCATCCACCTCTTCCGTCTTCCGCGCGCCAAAATACAGGCCGCCCGTCAGCTCCCGCATAATCAGCAGATCAAAGCCCTGGGACGCTGTGTCACTGCGCAGCGGGCAGGCTTCTTTAAGCTCCGGGTACAGATACGCAGGGCGCAGGTTCGCGAACAGCCCCAGTGCCTTGCGGATCCCCAGCAGGCCTGCCTCCGGCCGCTTCTCCGGCGGAAGCTGGTACCAGGGGGACGTGGCCGCATCGCCGCCAATGGATCCCATCAGGACCGCATCCTGCGCTTTCGCAGAAACAACTGCCTCATCCGTCAGCGGTACCCCGCACGCATCAATCGAACAGCCACCCATCAAAATATCTGTCCGCTCGAAGCTATGCCCGAATTTCTTTCCCACTACAGAAAGCACCTTCCAGGCCTGCGCGGTAATCTCCGGCCCGATCCCGTCCCCCGCAATGACACCAACTTTGAAATTCATTTTGTTCTCTCTCCCTTCGCGGCTTTTTCCAACACATGAAATGCAAATCGGGTAGACGGGGGGAATGCCCCGCCTACCCTGCCCGTTTTTTATAATCCAGCAAGCTTCTGGATGGCGTGATTCTGAATCAGCACCTTTCCATGCTCCTGTACCCGCAGCTTCGCGCCCATGCTCTGTTCCACTCCGTCACTGTATTCACAGAGCACCATCACACTGCGCGCAAGCTGCCGTTTCTTGTCTGTGATTGTCATAGACAGGCAGTACGCATCGTCAACCTTCACTAGCGTAGAGGGAATGTCCCCGTTCCAGATATACAGTTTCCGCGCAACCCGCACGACATCGTCCAGATCGTCAAACGACGCCTCCACCGGCAGGTCAATCACCTCGTCACTGCCGACCCTGTCCAGAAGTTCCCTGGTCCGCTCCGGCGTCAGCATCCTGCCGAAGGCATTGCCTGCGCCCACGCGTCCCATGATCTCCCGCTGCTTCGCTTCTAGGATTTCCTTGTAGCTCCGCAGCAATGCGCCCAAAAGATTGCGTTCATCATCAAAGATCGTCATTGAAACGTCCCCGTCCTGCATGACCGCCATCTGGACGTTGAGCGTCCCCCCTTCCGCCGTGAAGTTCACCGCTTCCCGCGCCGCATTGAGGACATCCACCAGAAGGTCTCTTGCTTTTTCCTTGTCATTCATCAAGTCTTCAAGCCCCATCCCCCGGCTTGCCAACTCCTCTTTGCTGATGTGGCAGGTAATACAATTATTATCAATTCTCTGAATCTTCACTCTATCATCCTCTCAAAAAATCTGGCACATCCTCTTCTTCGCCCCGCCATCCCCGAAATCCCCCCCAGCGGTTTCAGACATGGTTTGTTTTACTATCCATATACTATAGCATTTTTTTTTTTTTATTTCAAACAAAAAATTGTTGTTTTTTTTCAGAAAATATTGTAACATATTTTATAATTCTGTTTGAAACAGTTTTTTGGGGGAACGCTTCGCTGAAACGACACGCCAAAACAAAATATTGGGGAGGAAAAAGAAACATGCTGCACGTATTTCAACCATTGCCAATCGAAGAAACAGACCTGAACCCATTTGAGCTCATCGGTACCGGATGGGCGGCACTGACAGCCAGCGGCGCCGGCAAGGTGAACTGCATGACCGTCAGCTGGGGGAGCCTGGGTACCCTGTGGAACAAAAAGGTCTGCCAGGTCTATGTCCGTGAATCCCGGTTTACAAAAGAAATTTTGGATGCCAGCGACTATTTTTCCCTGACCTTCTTTCCGGCAAAATATAAAAGCACCCTGAAATATCTGGGCGCTGTTTCCGGCCGGGATGAGAACAAATTCAAACAGGCGAAGCTTGCCGTAAACCTCCACAAAGAGGTTCCCTTCATAGACGATGGCCACTTCGTGATCTGCTGCAAAAAGATTGCAGCCATCCCGATGCCGCTGGACTGCCTGCCGGAAGACATCAAAAACCAGTTTTATCAAGATGGAGATCCGCATACGATGTACGTCGGAGAAATTATAGAAATGATGGCCCGCTGAACGCGGGCCTTTTTTTGCGACGGGCCGCGTATGGAAAATTTCGGCATACGCCGCCGCGGCCCGCGCAGCGAGTAGGGCGGATTTCCATCCTCCCTACTCGATTTTTATTCTATTTTTCGAATAATCCGATTCTTTCGGATGG
>CADBTO010000199.1 GCA_902797565.1 uncultured Lachnospiraceae bacterium | reverse complement strand
GCAGATTGCCCGCGAAGACGGCATTGCGATTCTGCTCACCCTTCATGACCTTCCGCTTGTCCAGCTTGTTGCTGACCGTGTCTTATGTCTCAAGCATGCGGCAGTGGACCGGATCGGGACAGTAGAAGAAGTGCTGACAGCTGCCTACATTGAACATCTGTTTGATATCCCGGAAGAAAATCGCAGCAGATTGGCAGGTTCATTGACGGCACATCCGGCGTTCAAAAAAAAACCTTGACTTTTTGGCTATCCAGGGATTATAATGATATGATTTTCGAAATAGCACCAGCGAAGGAATGAGTATGAAGAGATGGATCGCTGTAGTAGATGATGAAGCACTGAGCCTGACACATGCAAGAATGCTTCTTGGCGGAGAAGATATGAAGGTCAGCTGCCTGCGCACGGGCAAGGATCTGCTGACATTTATGAAGCGCCACAATCCAGACCTGATCCTTTTGGATGTCCAGATGCCCGAAATGAATGGATTTGAGGTTTATCGCGCATTGCGGAAGCAGGAAAAAGAACTGGGGAAGCCAGAAACGCCGGTGATCTTCCTGACCGGGGAAGGGGATGCCAGTACGGAAAATACCGGGCTTCGGATGGGTGCCGCAGATTACGTTAAGAAACCATTTAACAAGGCGATCCTGCTTCGCCGGATTGAGAATATCGTCAGCCTCAACAAGAGAATTGAGAGCCTGACAGAGGATGCTACCATAGACAAGCTGACCGGCTTTCTGAACAAAGCAAGCGGGATCAGGGAGGTTGCAGAGGAATGCCAGAAGCAGTCCGGTGCATTCGTGATTCTGGACCTGGACAGCTTCAAGCTGGTCAATGACCTGCATGGGCATGAGATGGGAGATCGAGTCTTGGTTTCCTTTGCCGAGGTGGTACGGAAGAATATCCGCAAGGGAGATATTATATGCAGGATCGGCGGCGATGAATTTCTTGGTTTCTTTGTCAATACTTCCTATGAGGATGCGATCCGTGCGCTGAGCCAGAGACTCAATGACCAGATCATGGAAGAATCCAAAAAGCTGATGGGGGAGGATCACGGGATTCCTTTGGGAATCTCCCTGGGCGTTGTGATGGTGCCGGAGTATGGCCGGGAATATGAAAAGCTGTTTGCGTGTGCGGATGAGGCGATGTATTGGGCAAAGCAGCGCGGGAAGCATGGATATGCCCTGTATGAGGCTGTACGGGAAAAAGATGCAGCGGAAAATACGCCGGAGATTGAACTGGACCGTGTGACGCGGATCATTGAAGAGCGGAATGAGGGCAGCAATGCGCTGATACTCGGAACGGAAGCATTTTCCACGGTATACCACTTTATTATGCGGTTTAATAAGCGCTATGGCGGGAAGCTTTTGAAACTGCTGTTTGTCGTTCGGGCAAAAGCACATGGTCAGGAAATGGATGCAGAGGCGGGTGCAGCGGGGACTGGCGCCGCAGAGGCAGGTGCGGCAGGGACTGGCGTCGCAGAGGCAGGTGCGGCAGAGGTTGATGCAGAGGCAGGTGCGGAAACAGATCCAGAGGCGGCAAGATACATGGATCAGAAAGAGGTGGTTGGCTGCTTTGGGGAAGTTTTGAAAAATACTTTGCGCAGGAGCGACATCATCTTGCAGAGCAAATCCAATGAGTATTTCCTGTTATGCCCGATGATGAATGATATCGACGGAAAACGTGTTGTGGAACGGATTATGGAGGCATGGCAACAGGAGCCGGGCAGCAGGTTTTGCGAGATTACCTATGCGATGAGGTATGAAAGCTAGAGGGAGTATATCATGAGTGAAATGGAAAAGGAAAACGTACACGTTGTGGTGGTTGACGATGATATCATGACGCTTACGGTGGCAAAAATAGAGTTGAAAAAGTTTGCGGAAAAGGTGACGGCGCTGAAAAATGGAAAAGACCTCTTGCATTTCATCGGGCAGGGGAACCGGCCGGATCTGATCCTGCTGGATATTGTCATGCCGGAGATGGACGGATTTGAAACGCTCCGGGCACTTCGCG
>CADBTO010000198.1 GCA_902797565.1 uncultured Lachnospiraceae bacterium | reverse complement strand
TCCAGAAAGATTTTCTTCGAGATTTCTTCCACCATCTCCTGGACGTAGCTTTCAAATTCTTCTTTTAGATCCATGTTCCGCCACCTCCCGTGAAAGAAATATGAAAAACTGCTTCGATTCCCCCGTTCAACACGCCGTCAGGGTCCGGAAAATCACTTCTGTGCAGCTCACAGCATCCGGCGCCACCGTAAAACCACCATCGCCACCACACAGAGAACCAGCGTCACCCCGCAGATGATAAAGAATCCGAAGGGCGTATCCGACAGCGGCATCCACTGTCCGCTGACATTCATCCCCCACAGCCCGGAAATAATCGTTGGAATGGACATCACAATTGTGATGGACGCCAGATATTTCATGACATTGTTCAGCCGGTTGTTGATCACCGTGCTCATCAGGTCCCTGGTACCACTGATGATATCCCGGTAGATCGCGGTCATCTCGATTGCCTGCCGGTTCTCGATGATCACGTCTTCCAGAAGTTCCTGGTCTTCCTCATACTGGCGCAGCCTTCCATATCGTGAAAGCCGGTCCAGCACAACGCCATTCGCACGCAAAGACGTGGCAAAATACACCAGGTTCGATTCCAGTTCATGCAGGTCAATCAGGTCCACATCCTCCGTCACCCGGTCAATCCGTGCCTCAATTTCCGACCGTTTCCGGTCGATTGCACGCAGCAGGCTCTGATACACGATACAGGTATTATACAGGATCTGGTAGGTGAAGCGCATCTGTTTCTTGGTGGAAAACTCCCGGACCCGCTGTGTGATAAACGTATCCAGCACCGAAGTTTCCTCCGCGCAGACGGTAATAAACAGATTCCTGCGCAGAATGATTCCCAGCGGGATCGTGGTGTAGGAATTCCGGTTGTTCCGTACTTCCGCCGTCGGGATGTCTACCAGAATCAGGGTATAGGTGTCCTCCAGGCTGATTCGGGACGACTCCTCATCATCGAGTGCAGCCCGTACATCTGCCACGTCCATCTTGAACTGTTCCGCCACCTTCATACACTCTTCCAATGACGGTGCCGTCAGCTTCACCCAGCACCCTTCCTCATAGCCACTGATTTCCCGGATAATGCTCTCATCCGTCTTATATATGTTCAGCACCGCTCATCCCCTCCCCCTTACATCCGTCTCCAAAGATCCACGCCCGCAGGCCCTCCGCATCGTCCACAATCGCCATTGCATTCTGTTGTTCCAGAACCGCGCGTTCTCGAAAGCCCCAGCTTACCAGGACACAAGGCAGTCCGGCATTTTCCGCAGTCCGGGCATCCACTTCTGAATCCCCCACATAAAGCACCTCTCCCGCGCGGATCGCCTCAGCAGGGATCCCCAGCCCGGATAATGCTGCCAGGCAGGCATCCGGAGCCGGTTTTCGTCTTCGCCCCTCGCCATCTCCGATCGCCGCACCCACAAGGCTGCCAAAATAATGCCGGCAAAGCCCCACCACTGCACGGTGGAACTTGTTTGATACGACGCCCACCCGGATGCCCCTTTCCGCAAGTTCCGAAAACAGCTCCGGTATCCCCGGATACGGCACGGTTTCTTCCCGATCATGCAGCAGGTAGAAATCCCGAAACTCCTGCAGATACTGGTCCAGCTGTTCTTCCGTCGTTCCCTCCGGCAGCACGGCACGCAGCAGATTCCGGTTCCCCGTCCCGCAAAACTGCCGTATTTCATCCAGGCTGCGCTGCGGCAGGCCCGCTCCCGCCAGCACGGCATTCACCGCCCCATGCAAATCCCCCAGGGTATTCAGGATTGTCCCATCCAAATCAAACAATACTGCCGTAAACCGCTTTCCCATAACACTTGCCTCCCCGGACTATCCCCGGCCTTCATCGCCGTGAATCAATATTTCTCCCTATAACTTATCCATTTTAGCACTTCTGACCAAAAAAATCCACCTCCTTTTCCATATCTTTTATAATCGGCGGAGCGAGGCCGCTCAGAAACTGCGTGTCTCGCAGATACCGATGGATGCAGGACATGCTGATTCCGGATGGATATAGGTCTTGATTCGATTTTCCCAATAATATGTATAACCGCAATCCGTCAGACCGATCTGCCGTAATCATAATCTAGCACAGTTTTTGAAGTGCGCCCCCTATTCTGCTTCTCATCCTTCGCCCAAACGCGTTTCAAATGCGATTGACTTCCCGGATGATTTATCGTAAACTGATTAGGAAGAAACTTGCAGAAGCGCTATAGGTGACAAAATTTATGGCAAAAAAACAATT
>CADBTO010000197.1 GCA_902797565.1 uncultured Lachnospiraceae bacterium | reverse complement strand
TTTCCACTGCACATCCCGTTGCATAAGAAAAGAGGAGGCATCCCACCTCCCCTTCCAATCTGGATCAGGCGGGAGTCGAACCCGCGTCCAAAAACCTATCCCCTGTCCTTCTACGAGCGTAGCCTGTTCTTTGACATTCCCTCCACCAGACGGGAACAGGCACCCTTCCAGCTTCAGTAGCTTCATATTACGCCCATAGGCTCAAAGCTTTGCCTATGTCGTTTCCTGCATGATTTGAAGCCCGAACGGAAACCTGCAGGTGGATTCCCGCCGGACTCGGCTGTACTTAGGCAGCCAGTGCGACCCTATTGCTAGGGAAACGCACGATTTTATGATTGTTTTTAGCAATTATATTTAGGTGGCAATTTAACGCATCACCCTGCGGCTCGCTTCTCCAGCTTCAAAATCCCTGTCGAAACCATTACTGACCCTTTCCTGAACCAATGCGCCGAACCATCCTCTGACCTGCAGGATGTACGAACGCGTTTTAGAATCACATATTAGCACACAGTTCCTGCCGCGTCAAGGTTTTTTTCAAAAAAACCGTTTCTGCCACCCCGGTCCGATCCCATCGCCATTCATTCTGCAATATTTTCCACAAGTTCCTCACCGCCATTCATTCTGCAATATCCTCAACCAGTTCCTCACCGCCATTTGCAGGAACGAACGTATACACTGAAAAATGCCTGTACCGGCGCACCACATCTACACCATTTTCGGCATCAAAACAACTCTCCCCCATTGTTTGCGTGCGCTCCGGCTTGCCAATCATCTTTTGCAGTTCCCGAAACGGCATGCCCGGCTTTGCAGCCGCTTCCAGTTTCTGGAACAAAGAAACCTGCATCTTCCCATCGCGGTCAAACTTATAAAGTTTTCCATGAATTAAATAAGTTCCGGCAGAGATCTGCTTCCCATTCTGGTATCCCACATAATACCCCTCCTGCTTCTTCACGGTGCAGGATACCTGCCCTGCGCCTCCGGATGAAGCCGCGCTGCTTCCAGCAGTCGCTGCGCTGCCACCTCCAGTCGATGCTGCCGCCTGGATCTGATCCCGATAGCGGTAGCTTCCCTGTGCCTGGAACGACACTGGATACTGCTGCAGCCCATATATCCCCGGATGCCAGCCTGCGCATTGTGCCTCCGGATCATAGTACAGCCCATCAATCTGTACCATCGCATGCCGGGTATATCCGTCACGGGCACCATCCCGCCGCCCCGGAACCCTCCCCACACAAACCACGGGGTCATAGCCAACCTCATACGCCAATGCTGCAAAAGCACTGGAAAAACCATAACAATTTCCCGCTTTCTCTGAAAACATAAATTTTGCCAAATCTCGAATCCACGTCGAACTGTTTAGTTCCGGATAGTGCCTCGTACTATACGAAAAATGATTCCGTGAAGCAACATACCGATACACCGCTTGCAATTTCTGGCTTTTCGACATTTTTTTATTCGTGATCGAAGAAAGGATCCTGCTACAGGTATCCCGTAGGGAATCCCCGGATCTTTTCTGCCCAGCCTGGCCATCCCGCGTAGCCTGTGCCGTCCCGGAATTCCGTGCAGCCTGTGCCGCCCCCTTCTCCACGTTCGACTGCTTTGCAGCTTTTTGCTTGCTGCCGTCCTTCCTTAGTTTTTTTGTCTTCTTGTCAAAATAATATCGCTGGATTCCAATCTGATGCCAACCGGAAAGCGCCTTCCCATTCTCCGAAATATAATATCCATCTCCATTCTGGTACACCAGCTTTCGATATCCCCGGTGCAGCTCCCCGGTAATCCCAGAAAAATAATACACCCCGCCCTTTAGCTTGACGATTCCTCTCGGATAACTCCCGTCTGCGTACCGGTATGCGTACCGCATCCGCTTCCCGGAAAATTTCCGGTAGATCCACTTTCCTGAACGCCGTCCCGCTGCCACTCCATAAACAGCTGTTTTTCCCGCCCATTCTATTCTAGTTAGATTTAATTTTCCAGAATCATCAAGGCTATTCCGTTTTTCTTCTGCAAAAAACAATTCTTCATTTGTTTCTAGGAACCTTCCTGCCTCCACAACATTTCCAGCAGTAATCATCTGTATGCCAAAAACCATTGGCAAAGCCCGCATGACAGCCCTTATCACAACAGACCTGACCATTTTACGCTCCATTTTTATACTCCCTGTTTTATATCAAATCCGCCTGTCAACGTCTGCAGGCCTTCTTCTCCCGGCAGCCTGCCCAGAGCAGAAATCGTCCCCTCCGGCTTCTCTCTCCAATTTGTTATCATAGCACATACAGATGATTCCCGCAACCCGCCATTCAACAATCCGAATATGCAAATATATCAAACACCCCCATCATTTTGCAATCGTTTTCATTTCACTTTTTCCCTCGAAATGATTTTTTATAAGAAAACAAGCATTTTTTCATAGACAAACGCAGGATTTACGGTTAAAATATTTGACATATGCGTTGTCAACAAAGAAACAGGAACGATTGCTTTGATGCTCGTTCCAAACCAAAGAGGGCTGGATCGATATGGTAAAAAGAAGAGTGATTAGTACCAGAAAGCTGGAAGCCGGCATGCGGATCGACCAATCCATCGTAGATGCGATGGGGCGCGCCCTCATCAAAAAAGGCACCTATCTGGATGATTTCCAGATCGAATACCTGCAGGACAAAGGGATCAATGCCATCTATATCTCCGAAGGCGAACCGGACGAAGAAGAACTGGACATCGAGATCCCGGAACATACCCAAAAAGTCATCGAAAAAGTCCGGGTGGAAGACCGCTCCAAGGTCCAACTGGGAGAAGATGTCCGCAAACGGGTCGGCGCCGGCGTCCAGTATCTGTTTGACAACACAGACAACAATTCTTTCATCGAAACCACGCACAACGTGTCCGATGAACTGGTAAAAGCGGTCACAAGCAACGATGCAGTAGCTGTCGATATTAGTACACTAAAATGCAGCGATGAATATACCTTCAAACACTCTGTGGATGTAGCAACCATGGCGATGATCATCGGAAAGACCTATGGCTTGTCCAAATCCGAACTCCATGACATTGGGATCTCCGGCCTGCTGCATGATGTCGGAAAGTCGAAGATTCCGAATAATGTTCTGAACAAGCCTGCCAAACTAACCGATGAAGAATTTGCTTTGATGAAACAGCACTCACTATTTGGATACAAGATTCTGAAAAACCGGAATGCGTTCCCTCTGGACATTATGAGCGGTGTTTTGCAGCACCACGAGAAAATGAACGGAAAGGGATATCCCCTGGGGGCTTCCGGAAACCAGATCCATAAATATGCGCGGATCATTGCGGTGGCGGACGTGTTTGACGCACTGGTGACAGAGCGGCCATATAAGAAACCCTTCACCAAACACAATGCCGTGGAAATGATTATGGCAATGACCGGTGAACTGGATCTGCCTGCCATCCAGGCATTCCTGGGCAGCATCATCCTCTACCCGGTAGACAGCATTGTCACCCTCTCCAACGGAAAAAAAGCAAAGGTTGTTGAAAACAACAGGAACTATGTCATGCGCCCCAAAGTCGTTGCGATCGAAACCGGTACCATCTACGACCTCGCCAATGACATCAAATGCGCGAGTATCATCATCGAGTAATCGCCATCGCGCCCATCGCGCCCATCGAACGAAAGGAAGACAGCAAATTTTATGAACTCACAGACAAAGAAAAATCTGGATTTTGTAAAAAACGCCCTGATCGAAGTGGCCAAATATGATTATGCACAGGGCATCGCTGAATTCGACCAACGTACCATCTGCCCCAAAAACGCACAGGCAGATATGGGTGCCGTTTCTACCATGCTCTCCGAGCATCGCTTCCGTATCACCAAAGATCCGGATTTTCGAAAAGCCGCAGAGTTTCTCAATGACCATATCCAGGAGCTGGATGAGTGGGACGCGATGCTTGCAAAAGAACTCCACCGCCAGTTTTTGCGTTCCAAAAACATTTCTCCGGAAATGAATGCCAATTTTGAACAGACAAAAAATGACGCCTGGGTTACATGGACCCGCGCCAGGGAAGCCAATGATTTTTCCTTATATGCAGATTCAATAGACCGGGTCATCACTGTGGAGAAGCAGCGTGTGTCACTATGGGAAACCCCCACAGTTGCTGACGGCAAAGACTTGTCGCACTATGAACGCATGCTGGATGAACACGAGCGCGGCATGACCTGCAAGACCCTGGACAAATTGTTTGAAGAGGCAAAGAAACGGCTGCTCCCGCTCCTCGACAGAATCATCAACAGCCCCCGTTCCGTCCGGACAGACTTCCTGTACCGATCTGTTTCCGATGAACAGCAGCAAAAAATGACAAAACGTCTTCTGGAGCTGACGGGTTTCAACCTTCAAAACGGTGCCTTCACACCTGCATCCCAGTCGTTTATGTCGCGGCTTGGTCCGCGGGATGTCCGTGTGACCGCCTCGTATAATTCCCGCAACTTCCTGTCGGGCTTTTATTCCATACTCCATGAAGCAGGACATGCCCTGTTTGAGCAGCTGCAGCCGTCAGAAAACCATGCCCATTTTATTGCGGATGTCAAAACCATCGGGCAGCATGAATCTGTTTCCCGTTTCTACGAGAACACGATCGGCCGCTCCAGAAGCTTCATCCACCTGATCTATCCGGATGTCTGCGAGTTTTTTCCACAGGTCATGGCGGACGTGACGGAAGACGAGTTTTATGAGGCAGTGAATTTCGTAACGCCTTCCCTGATCCGGAAAGAGGCAGACGAACTGACCGCTGTCATCCATTCCATCATCCGTTACGAGATCGAAAAAGAACTGATTGATGGACATCTTTCTGCCAGGGAACTTCCAGCACTCTGGAATGAGAAACATGAAACCTATCTGGGCGTGTCTCCTCAGGACGACTGTGAAGGCGTTCTGCAGGATGTGCATTGGTCCCTGGAATTTGGCTATTTCCCTGCAGATGCCCTGGGAAGTTTTTACAATGCAATGTTTTCCCGGAAAATGCGGGAAGATTTTGACGTTAACGCAGTCATCGAGAGCGGCGATTTTCGCCCGATCACAAAATGGATGAAAGAAAACGTCTACCAATATGCGGATCGGCTCAGTCCGGCAGAATGGATCCAGAAGATCACCGGACGCGCACTGACTGCAGACGACTTCCTGACCTACCTGGAAACCAAATATACCGCCTTGTACGGGCTTTCCGATGCGGATACCGGAAACATCGAATTTACAGGCTATGTCCGGCGCATGGCACGAATCCAGGTGCTCTCGTCTCCGCAATTATATAATATTGATACAACCAAAGCATATAGTGCACTTTTACATGAAAATTATAAGAGCATTGGAGAACTTGCCGCTGAAAACCGAGCCGTCATCAGCAATATGATCGATCCCATCCTCTCCTCCAAGGATGCCTTGCCGGAAGACCTGATCGAGAATATCCGGAAGCTGAATGAAAACCTCATGGACGCCTACCAGCGTGAAAATATCGACCTGCCGGTCATGGCGCTCTTATCTGACCGTTTGAAACAAGATGCAATCTTAAAACGTGACGAAAAATACCTGATCCAACAACTGGACGAAGAAATCATTGCATGCTACGCCCTTGTGGTTCAGACCATGCGCATCACGATTGCACCGGAAATCTGTGAGGAGGTCCGGGAACGGGGACTGAAAGCTTATGAACAGCTTATGTCCTATCTTAGCACCGAACGGTTCCTATCCCTGGATGAAGACTGCAAGGAAATTATTATGATCAATTCCCGTTACGGGAATGTATTGTA
The DNA here is from genome assembly GCA_902797565.1 of uncultured Lachnospiraceae bacterium. GTDB lineage: Bacteria > Bacillota > Clostridia > Lachnospirales > Lachnospiraceae > Weimeria. Next base: position 3,275 of record CADBTO010000197.1, on the reverse strand, counting down.
TGAAACCATGATCCCGCAGTCCAAGGACATCCGGCAGCAGCGGATCTCCGGTTATGAACTGTCGCTGCAGCTGGCAGATGATCCGCATTATCGGGATGCCCTGCCGTCCTATGACTGGCGTTATCATCGTTACCGCTGCCACGATTATATGTCCCATATGGACGAATATGGCAACGCAGCCGGCTGTGATGCGGAGGATCTTGCCACCATACTGGAACACGGAAAACTTTTGGAATCTATGTGGCGCAGCGACCCCACCTATTTTGAAGGGTTTGACAATTTCCGGCGGATCCACTGCTCCCTTTTGCGCAATCTTTTCCACACCGGGCAGCTTTCCCGGCAGGAATATTGCAGCAAACTCCTTTCCATCTACGACAACCGTAATCCAAAGGCATACGATGAAGACGATATTTTTGAAAATATTACCGTTCCGGCAGAGTACATCCTTGCGCTCAAAGGCGAGGATCTGACCGAGCAGGAACGGGAAAAAGTACGGGAGATCTACCAGTCTTCCATCGGATATATCTTCCATATGAAAAAGACTGGGAAATTCTATGAATTATTAGAAAATTATGCCCCGCTTATATTTAGCTTCATTGAAGTGCCTGGCGGCGTGACCTTTGAGACCCTGTGCATTCAGCTTTTGGCTGCCTTCCATCCGCCGACCTATATCCACTCCACCATGGTGGCAATGATCAGCCGCTGCCTGGCGGCCCATATTATCCGGGAGTGCCCGGAACTATTCGTGGGAATCTGCGGCTGTCCCAGTGAGGCAGAAGTTCCCCATTATGCTGCCAGGATCATCGACTATACCTACCATGCGGCGCTCTGCCATGACTTCGGGAAGCTGATCATCATAGACACCGTTTATGTCTATGGGCGAAAAATTCTTGATTTTGAATTTAATATTATTAAGCAGCACCCTGAAATGGGGGCATCCATGATGGAACAATATGCCTCTACGCGGGATTACGCAGACGTGGCACGCGGACACCATAAATTCTGTGACAATACCCGGGGCTATCCCCAGTATTTCGACACGGAAAAAAGCCCGGTGAAGACCATCATCGACATTGTCGCCTGTGCGGACAGCATGGATGCAGCTACAGATACCGTCGGACGCAGCTACAACAAAGGCAAAACCTTTGACGAATTTGCGGGCGAGGTCAAAGACGGTGCCGGCACACGCTATGCCATATACTTCCCGGCACTCTTTGAGATGCCGGAAGTAAAAAGAGACCTGGAATACCTGCTGACAGAAGGGCGGCAGAAAGTCTACCACCAAACCTACCAGCTGCTCCGCAGCGTCAACGACGGAAGCGAATGACCCATTTGCCGCGCAAGGTGCGGTCGGCTCTGCCGACTTTTTCCTTTCGGCGGCTCTGCAAATCGAACAGGGAGATGCAAATTCTCCCTGCTCGACCGCCAGACTGCGTCGACGTATGCCGAAATATTCCCGACGTAGCCCGTGCAATAAAAACCCGGCAACAGGCACCATGCCTTTGCCGGGTTGCATCTTTTTTATACAAAGGAGTTTTCATCATGAAACAACGATCCCATACTGCTATGCTGGTTTTGACTGCCCTGATCTGGGGAATCGCTTTTGTCGCACAGAGCAAAGGCGGGGAATATCTGAGCGCCTATGCTTTCAATGGCCTCCGCTTCCTTCTGGCGGCGCTTGCACTGCTCCCCGTGATCCTCCTGTCCGACCTGCGCAGCGATTCCATCCAGCATAAGCAAGACCCGGAATCTTTATTCCTGATTTCATTCATACGCCCCAGCAGGACGTTTGGCGGAAACGGAATCCCCCGGGTCAACAGCCGGGCTTCCAACCCGAACCATCTGATATTCCTTAACATGCGGCACACCAGCCAGACGAAAGACCTCTGGCTCGCCGGCATCCTCACAGGCACACTCCTCTGTATCGCCAGCACGCTGCAGCAGCTGGGACTGAATCTGGGAGCCAGCGCTGGGAAAGCAGGTTTTTTAACCACGATTTACATTATTATTGTGCCCATCCTGAGTTTTGCCGCATTCCGGAAACAAATCCATGTCCAGGTATGGATCAGCGTTGCCATTGCACTGGCAGGACTTTACCTGCTCTGTATCGATCGCTCCTTCTCCCTGATGGCATCGGACCTGCTCCTGATCGGCTGCGCCTTTGTCTTTGCCTTGCAGATCCTCTCCATCGACCGGTTTGCCTCCAAATTGGACGGTCTGAAATTGTCAGCCATTGAATTTCTGACTTGTGGGATTCTATCAAGTATCGTAATGATTTTTACAGATATCCTGCCCCGCGGCTTTTCCAGGACCTTCTCATCCCTGCTGCAGCCGGACGCCTGGATCCCGCTGCTTTATGCCGGAATTCTGTCCAGCGGTATCGGCTACACCCTGCAGGTCTTTGCCCAAAAAGAAGTCGAACCTGCAATCGCATCTTTGATTATGAGCCTGGAATCTGTCTTCTCCGTCCTGGCAGGCTGGCTGATCCTCGGACAGACTCTGTCCCAAAAAGAACTGGTCGGCTGCGTCCTGGTTTTCGTCGCTGTCCTTCTCGCCCAGCTGCCCAGCTTTCACGTCCAGCCCTTGCGGAAAAGTTCCTGATCCGCCTGGGCATGCGCCAGTGACCATACACAGGCTGACAGCGCAGACAGCGCTGCCGCCTTCCTTACTTCCCGTCTGCGAAGCTTGTAAATGCCCCCTGCTCCAGCTTAGGCAGCCCTGTCCGGTCCTTCTCCGCCGCAATTGCCCGAATCAAAAATGCCATATTCCGGGCAAGGTTTCGCATCGTCTGCATCCCTTCCCAATCCTTCCGCACATCCTCTGCCGTAAACCCATGCACCTGGTTCCAATAGGTACTGGACGCCACTGGCATTCCACTGATTGTGAAATACTTGTTCAGCGCGTCAAACGATGCCGTATTACCACCCCGGCGGCAGCTGACCACAGCTGCTCCCACCTTCATCTGCTTGGGGAACGACGTGCTGTAGAACAGCCGGTCCAGAAATGACAGGATCGTACCATTGGGAGAAGCATAGTACACCGGGCTTCCAACCACAAGCCCTGCTGCCGTTTCAAACTTCTCCGCCACCATGTTCACAGGATCCTCCGCAAACACGCATTTCTCCAGCTTCCGGCAAGCCCCGCAGGCAATACATCCCCGCACCGCTTCCTTCCCCACCTGGATCAGTTCCGTTTCCATCCCCTCTGCCTCCAGCGTCCGCGCCACCTCTTCCAGTGCCGTTGCCGTGCATCCTGCAGTATGAGGGCTGCCATTC
>CADBTO010000196.1 GCA_902797565.1 uncultured Lachnospiraceae bacterium | reverse complement strand
GTATTTGGCTTTCAGATCAAAGCCCGGCGTCAGGACAGCAGAGCCTGTGTCACAGTGCCCGATGGCATTGCAGGCAGACTGAAGCTGCGTGTGCCCGGCTGCGGCAAAAATTGCGCCGCATACGCCGCCGCCGGCCCACAGGCCTTCGTTAGCGGCATTCACGATTGCATCCGTGCTCAGCTCGGTGATGCCGATTTTCTGTATTTTGATCTTGTGGTTTGTCTTCATGGCAGTTTCCCTTATGTATTTGTCTTCATCGTGTTTTTCTTTATGGCATTTTCCACTATGTTTTATGAGCGGATGTGGTCCATTTCCCGCAAAAACAGTAGTTTATCAATCGTAATCCTTGGACGCCACCATGCCCTTGCCTGGTCAAATTCCGGATAGGGCGTGTACCATTGCCAGGAAATGTCAAAACCGCCATCTTCTTTTTGGAGTTTCCCCAAAATATCAAGTTCCGCCTGGATCAGCGGGTGGATGTCTTCAGGAATGAGATCCGGGAAGCAGCCGCAAAACAGGTCTGAGGGCGTGGCCACATATTCCACGCCATATTTTCCGGTATCAGGGCAGATGGTCTTTTGAACCTGATCCAGCAGCAGGCGCCGAAACGCATCCAGATTTACCGGGCTGGCATCATCTGCCGTATCTACCGGACGGGTGGCATCTTCTGCATCCACCGGGGCACGGCCGGCCGGCTGGTTTTTCCTGAGCAGCTCATAGGCGAGGAGATAGCATTTAAGCGAATCGCTGCCCAGCGGATCAGCCTGGTCAAGGGCGGATACTGCTTGCTTGAGGATGCCCTGGTACAAAGGATCATGCGAAGCTGCCTGCCCGCCATAGCACAGCAGGAATGCAGCCAGCGAAACGCTGGGATTGAATCCTTCGATTCCGGAGCCCTTTCCATCGTCTTTTTTCTCCCACCATATGGCGTGGGGAAAGTCTTTGTTTGAATCGATGGCAAACAGCCACTTCTGCTGCGTTTCATCAAAGGAATCGTGTGAACACAAGTATCGGACGATGCCTTGTACGATGTCCTCCGCCGATTCCAGGCAGTCCATGCGGTATAGCCAGATCAGGGCGTCATTCGCTGCAATCGGGTTGGAATGCGGGTTCCAGTTGTCCGCTTCCAGCGCATGCCCGAATCCGCCATCTGCATTCTGGAATTTGCCCAGTTCTTCCAGGGCGCGGTCTGCGGGGGCATGGTGATACAAGACGTCAAATGCGGCCTTTTCAAACGGCCGGGCTGTCGCATTGATAAAACGGATTGCTGCTTCGATTGAAAAATCATTCATCATCTTTTTCCAGTACCTCCTTCACTTCCCTGCGCAGGATATCCAGCTGCGCGTTCATTTCCGGGTGGTCCGCAGGCAGGGATAACAGGAACGGCAAAAAGCCCTGTGCCAGGGCCATCTGACGGCTTTTGGGAAAGACCAGTTCAAATGCCATGCAGCATTTGCTGATGTGCTCTTCAAAGGGGGTGCGGCCTGCCAGCCCTTTCCGGGGAACGCAGCGGTGCTCTGTGACGCATTGCATGACCAGGTCCCGTGCGGGTTTTCCGCTCCATACAAAATTCAGGCTCTTTTCAAAGGGCGGTTCTGTCATGACACGGAAAATGTCCACTTTGTCCGCATCCCGGAGGATGTCGCAGAAGAACCGGGTCTCTTCGTCCAGCCAGACGGGCAGGATCAGCTTGTTGTGCAGGCGGACAGCGGCCTCGGCAATCTGCGCGGCACGTTTTGAAAACAGGGCGCTCCGGTCTGAAAAACGCTTCTGCAGGCCTTCCAGGAACAAAAGATCCGCGCTCAGCTCTGCATGGTCGATCGACTGGTGGTCGATAAACGTCCCGAAGACACGGACCTGTTCAAAGCGTCCGATATCATGGTAAATGCCCAGCAGGTACGCAAAATCCATAAGGGTCTGGGAAAGCTGCCGTGACTGTGCGGGCGTGAGCGGCAAAGCCGGGCTTTCGTTTGGCTTTACGAGTCTGGAATCGTCTTTGGAGCCTGCGTCCTTTTTGTGCCATGGGAGCACGGGTTCCAGGGCCTCATCCGTTTCCGGCGGGATGACGCAGAATGTCTGGAAGAGTTTCTGGCGGAGGCGTTCCGGAAGCTGCATGAATGCAGAAGCCGTGATCTGCTCCGCAAAGAGGGCAACCCGGTAGGTATGGAAGATTTTCAGCCGGATCATCGGATCCGACGGGTTGTAGTGGCTGGTGTATTCCTGAAACACCTCAACAATTTTGTTTCGATCCATCAAAACTCCTCCATCATTCGCCGGATCTCATCTTCTGAAAGGATCCGGCATTGCTTTTTCTCAATGCCATAGACCCGCTGGCACAGGGACAGCACGGTGGGACGGTGTGTGGTGACAATGCAGCAGCGGGGGTATTTGTCCTCCATGACATTCTTCAGGACCTTCCGTTCT